>PALS01000012.1 GCA_002706615.1 Methanobacteriota archaeon | reverse complement strand
TCGATTTCCGGTCTTGCCTCTACGACATATGGGTCTGTTTTAGTGAAATTTTCAGCAGCATAATTCCGTCCTAAAACCGCAGCTTCTGAGTTTAATTGAATCGCTTTTTCCTTTCCTCCGAATTGTTTTGCAATCGAGGCTTCTAGAACTTCTTGATCTAGACCTAAAAGTTCGGCCATTACTCCAACATAAACGACATTTGCAATCATTCGCGCTAATTTAGGATTTAGTCCGCGGGCGATTTTAGTCATAGGCACGGGGTAAGAAATCACATCCTCCCTTTCCATTGGCATTTTTGAATCAGTATTCCAAATTACTACAGTTCCTGGTTCAACTGATTCAAGGTCATCTGCCCAAGTAGCGGGGTTTACTAAGACCTGAATATGGGTTTTTTCACCCGGTGCTTGATAGCCCTTTTCAGATACACGAACGATGTACCATGTTGGCAATCCTGAAATATTTGAGGGAAAAAGATTCTTCCCACTTACCGGCAATCCCATGTCATAAAGCGTCTGTAAAAGAATTAGATTCGCAGATTGTGAACCAGTTCCATTTGCCGTTGCAATATTGATGGTAAAATCGTTTATGATTTCTTCCATTTGCTTTTGTCCCCTAAATGTCGGCTCCTAAGCAACCAACCATTGCGCCCCTTGCGATAGCCCACACCCTTTGAATGTGTTGCTCAAATATTTGCCTTTATTTCTAGGGTAGTTCTCAAAACCAAAAGCGTTCTCGGCCAAACAATGCCAACCGATTCTCAATCTGAAGGATGGAAAGAAGTAGAGAAACTTCTGACAAAAGGTAAGACCCAAGGGGCTTTAGAATTACTAAGAGAAATTGATTCTAAAGGTGAAAATGCTACCACTCTTAGATTAGCAGGACAAGCCATACAGATGGAAGCNNCNAAATCAGGTTCNAAATCNGATTANAGNAAAGCNGCNTCTCTGTTTAGAGACGCGGTACAAATCAATCCTAGAGATAAGCAAGCGAATGCTATGTATAATCAAATTCGAAATGAAATGCAAGACAAAAGAATTTCTGAGACTGTAATTCCTCGAATGATAAATGATGGAACTCCTACTCCTGCTGGTATCTTCGCAGTAGTCGCAGCAGGATTGCTAATTATCGCTGCAGTTCAATTGGGTACAAAAGAGACTGAATATGGGGATGCTGAAGCGATAATCAATATGACATGGACTGATAAAAACGGAGTATTTCATGATGAAAATGTAACCATTAAGTTGTATAGGAACGAAGCTCCAATCCATGTAGAGAACTTCATCTCATTAGCAGAAGGAGGATTTTACCAGGATGTTCCATTCCATAGGGTGATTGAAGGATTTATGAATCAAGGTGGAGATTTCCAAAACGAGGATGGAACTGGAGGGCATGCTTTGAATTGGTATGGCTACTGTAATGGCCAAGATTCTGTATCTGAGGAAGACTGTGAATTGACATCATATACGATTCCTGATGAGGTTGAGAATGGACTATTACATCTTCCAGGGACTATTTCTATGGCAAAAACTTCCGCACCTCATACCGGTGGGAGTCAATTCTTCATGATACCAAGTACTAGTACTCCAGATTGGTTAGATGGAGCTCATACGGTCTTTGGTGTGGTTACAGATGGCATTGAACATGTTGATTCAATGAATGAAATGGCAACTGAAGGAGAACAAGGAAGTACTCCAGTACATCCTGCAACTATGGTTTCAGTGACAATTACCGATGACGGAATCATAGAACACAGCCCTTGGTATGAGTTTTGAAAATCTAACCAAAGGCGAAGTTGATAGTAGATGGCTTTCCACAGTCGCTCTATGAGCGACTCGAGCCCCTTTAATTCCAATAGAGAATTTCCTCACGGAGGGCATTATCATGCAATTGATTCACTAGATGAGAGTGGGCTTTCAACATCATCATTACCTTATTCGATCCGAGTATTACTGGAAGGCTCACTAAGAAATTATGATGGCTTTTTGGTATCAGAAAAAGACATTCGAAATATCGCTAATTGGACTCCAAATGGCGAGAGAGGGGAAATACCATTTCTGCCTTCAAGAGTAATTTTGCAAGATTTCACAGGAGTTCCTGCAGTAGTAGATTTAGCTGCTTTGAGAGATGCGATGGTTGAAATGGGTGGCGACCCTGAAAAAGTCAATCCACAAGTGCCGGTAGATCTGGTGATAGACCACTCGGTACAAGTTGATGTTTCAGGTTCTAACACAAATGCATTGGACTTGAATCTCGATATTGAATATCATCGTAATATGGAGCGATATACCTTCCTTAAATGGGGTCAACAATCGCTTGAAAACTTCAGAGCAGTGCCACCTTCGAGAGGTATAGTTCATCAAGTAAATCTTGAATGGATTGCCTCGGTTGCACGTCAAGAAAAAGGAGTTTGGTTACCCGATTCGTTGGTAGGAACCGATTCTCATACTACCATGATAAACGGTCTAGGGGTTCTAGGCTGGGGAGTTGGAGGAATAGAGGCAGAGGCAGTAATGCTTGGCCAGCCGATTTACATGCTATCTCCTGATGTGGTAGGGTTCCGTTTGGTAGGAGCATTAAATCCTGGTGTAACCGCTACCGATATGACTCTAAGAATCGTTGAGATATTGCGTGAACATGGCGTTGTTGGAAAGTTTGTTGAGTTCTTCGGCAAAGGTATGGCGGAACTTACTCTTCCAGATAGAGCCACAATAGCAAATATGGCTCCTGAATATGGGGCTACATGTGGATTTTTCCCCGTGGATGGACGAACTCTTGAGTACATGCGTTTGACAGGTAGGGATGAAGAGCAACTCAAGGGAGTCGAAGAATATTGTAAACTCCAAGGTCTATGGTATGACCCAATGACTCCTGAGAAATCTTATACTTCTGTTTTGGAATTAGACCTGTCTACAATTCAACCAGCTCTAGCAGGTCCAAAACGACCTCAAGATAGAGTTGACCTTTCAACTATGGCTGAACATTTTGAGCATTCACTAACACATGAAATAGGCCATCATGGACACGGACTTTCCAATGAGGATTTATCTAATTCTGCAATTATAAATGGTGAGTATGATCTAAATCATGGCGACGTAGTAATCGCAGCAATCACTTCATGCACCAATACTTCTAATCCAGGAGTAATGCTTGCAGCAGGCCTTTTAGCAAGGAATGCTCGCGCATTAGGTTTGAATGTTAAACCATGGGTAAAGACTTCGTTAGCACCCGGGTCTCGAGTGGTTACCGAATATTATGAAGCGACAGGATTGGACCAAGACCTTGCCGCTTTGGGCTTCAACAATGTAGGGTACGGATGTACAACCTGTATTGGCAACTCCGGTCCATTACCTGAAGAAATTGAGGCAGCAATAGATGATGCAGGACTCATTGTTGGTTCTGTAATCTCAGGAAATCGAAATTTCGAGGGGCGAGTCCATCAAAAAGTCAAAGCGTCTTACTTAGCAAGTCCTCCATTGGTTGTTGCTTATGCTATTGCTGGAAGTCTTCATGTTGATTTAGCAACCCAGCCTCTTGGATTTGATACCAATAATAATCCAGTAATGCTTTCTGATGTTTGGCCTAGTGATGAACAATTAATGGTAGAAATTGCAAAAATAACTCCAGAGATGTTTAGAGAGCGCTATTCAACAGTAATGCAAGAACCGCGTTGGGATTCAATCCCATCAGAATCCTCTCCACTCTACCCCTGGGTTGAGGATTCTACTTACATCCGCCTTCCNTCCTTTTTCCAAAATCTATCCAAAGAATCAGAGCCGATTTCAGCAATCGAAAATGCCAAGGTTTTGTTAAAATTAGGCGACTCTGTAACAACTGACCACATATCTCCAGCAGGTGCGTTCCCTGCTGATGGGCCAGCAGGAAAATGGCTTACAGAAAGAGGTGTGAGCAAGGGAGATTTCAACTCCTTTGGAAGCCGTCGTGGTAATCATGAAATTATGATGCGTGGCACATTTGCAAATGTTAGAATTCGTAATCAAATGGCCCCAGGAACCGAAGGGGGTTATGCTTTGAATCATGAAACCGGAGAAATAGAATCTGTCTATGAGGCTGCTATGGCTTCCAAACAAGCTATGATCGTTTTAGCAGGTTCACAATATGGAACAGGCTCATCTCGCGACTGGGCAGCAAAAGGCACTTTCTTGTTAGGAGTAAAGGCGGTTATTGCAACCTCTTTCGAACGAATACATCGTTCTAACTTAGTTGGAATGGGAGTTCTTCCACTTACATTCAAGGAAGGAGATGATGCAGATTCACTGGGCTTGACGGGTAAAGAAATATTTGATATTCCAATCTCTGATGATGTAAAAGCCCTACAAGAGATAACAATCTCGGCTAAAAAAGAAGATGGCAGTACAGTAAACTTCCAAGCAGATGTNAGATTAGATACTCCAGTAGAAGTGGAATATTATCGAAATGGNGGNATCTTNCATACAGTATTNCGCAATCTAGCACAATAAATGAAATGAGTTTTTACCGGTGGGTTGATGGCGTTCCGTTGAGAGGGTGGTTTGATGCAAGAATTACGAGGCTTGGTCCGTTATCGCTTCCGTTCAGAAGATGATGATGTAGATGTTCTCCTCGAAGGAGAAGCAGATTGGGTCCGAGGTATCGTCAGTGAATTAGGCTTAGAAAAAGTTGGTTGGATGATGCCGATGGCTGTTGAAAGTTCGACAATGTCAAATTCAGGGTTTGCAGAAAACGAAAAACCAAGAGATATGGGTCCTGAGCCAGACCCTTCTAGAATACCGGTTGTTAGAAGGCCAATAGGTGAATTAAATTTAGCACAGAAACTGGTAGAAATCGGTCTTGAAATGCCAACAAAACCNGATGCAGATGAATTAAGAGACCAATTGGAAGAGATAGAACCACCTCACCCAGCACAAGGACCGATGGTTGTAGATCCAATGGCAGAAGCATGGCTGAAGGAATTATTACGCATCGTTGTTAGAAAGCATGGTAAAACAGCAATCACAACAGAAACTATCGAAATGGCAGCNAATGATTACCTTGGCGACCGTGAAGGAATGGAATTAGAATTATTCCTTGAAGGATTATTCAGGATTGGTAAATTAGTGAAAGTACACGGCGGAGATTCCGTCGGATGGGGCCCTTCTCCAGCATGGCTTTCCTCTGGATTATAACACAAAATTTGTCTCTGAGACTAAACCCGGCTAATCGCTTTACTGCGAGCCTTTATTTCAAATATCAATCACTCGTTTCCACGAAGGCATTAAAGTCGAGGGGGGATTCGGACAAGTTGAGTGATGAAGATGTTTTGGAAAACAATCAATGATAACGGCCGCGCAAGAGCAGTTCTACTTGTGTTAATCATGTTACTATCTGTAACAGGTGCCAACCTTGCTTCTGCTTCTACCTCTAGGCAGTATACTACCGATACTGACCCTGTTGATGTAGCGNTAGGAGATTTCGATTGCGATGGCGATTTAGATATCGTAACAGCAAATGATCAAAGTTTGAAAATCAGTGTTCTATGGAATGAAAACGGTCATTTCCAAGACCGTATGGATATCTGGACCTCTGCAAACCAAAGCGAAAATGCTGACTACCAAGACCACTCAAACACTCAACAGGTCGAAGTCGGAGAATTCACNGGTGATGATGCGATTGATATTGTAATCTATTCACGTAACCGCCCATTCAAGCAAGATGCTAGCGGCGCCATAGTTGTCGATAAGCCAGGTAACGTAACAATCATCGAAAATGATGGATGTAATGTAGATACCTTCTCTATCGGTAAAAGATTTGATGTCGTTTACATGTGGGATCTAGCAGTGGCTGATGTCAACCAAGATGGTGATGATGACATTGTTACATTGGAATTGTTGGCAGATATCAAGAATCAACAGGTTGTAACCTATCTTGGACCAATTGGTTCTAACACTCAAGGAAAGATTACTGCACTTGGCGATTCTACTCAGAATGCTTATCGTGAATTAGAATTAGGAGATTGGGGTGAAACATCTCAAACATCTCTTACAGGTAGTTGTGATGATGAAGACCTTTGGCTAGTTCGCTCAGAAGGTGTAGATTATCTGACAGGTGCTGCAACAAACCCTGGTAAATCAGATAACGTAACAGTTGTAGAATTCGATTGTTTAACCGATGCATTCCCTGCAACATTAACCTGGAGTACTACAGGAGGCCAACTAGGAACTGGAAGTGCATTCCACGTTCATGCTCTNGGCCCTGAGTTCGGAGGAATGGATATAGGCGATATCGATGGTAATGGAATCATTGACGTAGTTGCTATCAATGATGCAAATACCGAGAATGTTACATATGCAAATATCAATGAAGCAACTCATACATATGGGGCTTCTAAGACAGTATATTTCGGACCTTATATCGCNTGGGAAGTAACTGTAACCGAATTAAACGGTGATGGCGAAGTAGACTTTGTACATGCTGCCAAATTCAAGCAATCTAACTCCACTTCCTCAACTGGGGATTCTACAACGAGTTACTACCTGAATCTGCCAACAAGTGTACANGTTACCTTGTCAAATGGAGCTGGTGGGCACATGAATCCACTAGAGTACTTCGGTGCAATGCGTCCAACTACAGCGATTGTTGGGCAAGTTATCGGTGGACCTAATAGTGCACCAGATATTATTGTTGGACACGGCACTTATGACCAAACCACTTGGGATGACAATTGGGGCTGGGATGGTGCTTACGACCGAATCATAGTTATCGAAATGGATAACAAAGACCTTGCAGTATCCTCTATTGATATTTCACCTACCGATTCCTATGTCGGCGCGCTTGGTGAAGGTACTCGTGATGTTGAAGTAACGGTCACNAATACTGGAATGGATATTCTAAATGGCCAAGCATCGCTAGATGTTGAGATCAAAGAAGTCGATGAATCTGCTTCTACTAACGATACAGTTTACCAGATGGATTGGGATTCTCCCGAAGATAAATCTGGTTGCGGTACTGGATGTTCTTGGACATATGAGTCTTATTTTGGACCAAATCACTGGCATGAGGAAACCAACCATTCTGTTGGTTCAACTTCAGGAAATAACGCAGCTAGTGTATCAGCTAATGATAACAACCCAACCGACTTCATGTGGTCTGGTACTTACCAAACAAACAGTAGTGGCGATGTATACTCCGGATATGGAGCAAATTGGGATGAGGCAATTGTGCTAAACGATGTTGACTTGACTGCAGCAGACCGTGCTTGGATGAGTATCGAAATGTTCCGCCACCTTGGTTATGCATCAACATTCTTCCAAGATACTAATGGATACATTCTCGCTGATGTATGGGATGACATGGCTATCATCGAAGTTTTCGATGAAGACTATGGTTGGACTACAATTGCATGTCCAAACGAAGCATACTTCTCAGGTCAATGTGCATCTGGAGAAAGTTTGTGGGGCGGATATGATTCTGATAGAATTTACAATATCAACCAAGGTAATGGTTATGCTGAAACCATTTACACATACGGAGTTAATTCCTTTGGAACAAACTACGGCTGGGGTAACTTCACAGAAGATGATTTAGGAGCATTTGACCTTTCGATATTTGCAGGAAAGGAAGTAGATATTCGTTTCAGATTCAAATCTGGCTGGGAAGGTAGTAACAGTAACGACGACGAATCCCGCTGGTCTGGNCGTGACGGTTTTGCTATTGACAACATTACTATCTGGAAACAGAACACTGTTTTCACATCAAATGTTCAATCTCTACCAGCAAATATCAATATGAACAATCTTGCTCCTAACGAGGATTATACCACCTCGATTACTGCTGATTTCGTAAATGGAACTACTTACAGAATTTCAGCAACTTTGAACTATGGTCAAGACGAACAACCAGCAAATGACGAAATTGTAGGATATATTACCGCATTCAATATCTTTGATCCAGCGGTCAACAATATTGATTCATTCAACCCAGGAGGTCTATATGCAGAGGGATTATTCCCAATAGAAGTCAATGTAGAGCATCTTGGAAATACCAATGTGACCTTTGATGTAGAAGCGAATGTGTATAGTGCTGATCCAACCGATATTTATTGCCGCAGTGGAAGTACTGTCGGGGTTTGTCAGGAAACTTTTGAGGGAGTAGGTGGCGTGTTCATCTATGAAGATGACCAAAATGCAAATGGCGGACTACAAACAGATTCGTCGTGTAATGAGAAGATTTTCGACTCTTACGCATACTGGTTTGGACACCCATGTAATATCGCAGATAGTTTCGGTGATGTATGGGAGAATGAAACCTTAACCATTCCAAATATTGACCTAAACAATATGTCTGGAGATTTCGTAGCACTTAACTTCGAGTATTTCGCAGAAACATGGTTCGAGATAGATAACAATGGTAATACATTCAACGTCAACGACTATGCTGCAATAACCGCAGACTGGAACCGTGGAGGTACTAGTTATGAGGGATTGATTTACGGTCAGTGGATTGACTATAACGAAGACGGAACATGTATGGTTGATGAAAACGATGATGGTTTCATCGATCCTGAAAATGAAACAACAATCGACTCAATCGAAATTGAGTTTGTTGGCGACCCTACTACTGTTGACGGAGGTTCAGGAAACTACAACGTCTTTTACAACAGTGATGGTCTAGTTAAGAGCAGAAGTATTGACTTGACTCACCTTTACATGTACAATACCAGTGATATTGATTCTAATAACTGGGGCCCAGAATGTCTTTCACTTGCTGGCTCAACAGTAGATATCAATTTCGAATTCCAATCTAATGATGATGGACATAATGGACAAAACGACGGAGTTCGTGGAGTTGCGATAGACAATATTTCTCTGAAGGAGTTTACATTCAGTCTTGATGCAAAGTATACTACTACAGTCAATGATTTGGATGCTGAAGAAAACCGTACTATTCTTGTATCAGACCACGATTTCGTATCGGGTGTTTACAAGATAGAAGTAGAATCAATTTTCGATAACTCTACTCAGGGAACATCCTGGTTTGGATTCAACGAGATTTCAGTTGCTAACAACTTAGCACGGGTTATTTTCTCGGTAGAAAGTGTTGATATTACTCTAGGTAAACCAAATCAATTGTCTTGTTTGGATGATGTAGTTCTAGAATGTGTCTTACCAATAGATTCTGCTCAAATGCATGATTGGGGTCTTGCAGCAACCAATGGTGTTCTACAAGGAGAATATGATTTCTTCATGGCTATACATGATATTACAACCGGTACTCCTGTTGAAGCACATATTGCATCTGCTGGTCCTTCTCAGGTCTTGAGTCCACAAGAAAGAGTCGAGGTTTCGTTTACACCATGGAATGGCTGGACAGATGGACACACCTACAACATCAGTTTCTATGCTACTTTACCAGATGGCTCAACCTCTGGTAACCTGAATAGATGGTTCCATGCAACCTTTGCAGATCAAATCGATATAGCGATTCTTTCAGATGATGTATCGAGAGCTGGTGGCGGTGGTACTGCTAAGATTAAGGAAGACATTTCTCTATTAGGAATGACATATACACAATATGGAATTAATGATTGGACCGAATATCTAGATTCAGGATGGTTAAGTCATTATGATAAGATAGTAATGCCTTGGCAGGAAGTAAATACTGCTAAGCCTTCAGATGAAGGTGGTAAGGGATACTACGAGAAGATAGGGCTAACTTCCAACCAGAACACATTGAAGAATTTCATGACTGCTGGTGGAACCTTGCAGGTCCATCTTTCAAGTGATACTCCTTACTATGAGTACTCCTCTTCAACAGGAGAAAGCCTACTTCCATTCGACATGGATATTCAGCCACGTACTTCTTCTGAGACTGAAATCACTTACAATAGCATGGATGTTGCAGACCCGTATCATCCAATATTTGATGATGTAGAACTGACTTCATTCCAAGGATTCAATCAAAACAGTGTCGTCACTCAAGCGGTTATCAATACCAAGAGTGCATCTGCAACGTCAATTCCAAGAGCATGTAATGGATATTCCGAGGAAGGAGGATCTTTCCAGAGATTAATACAGGCGAAAGGAGAGCCTCAAGATACGATTCTGGGAGTCTGCAGTTATTCCGATGGTGGATTGATAGTAACTACAGTAGATGTAGAAACCAATTCTGAGCGTGCAAATAGTACCACTTTCCCATTGTTAGGAAATATGTTATCTTATCAGGTAAGTCCATACCCACAAGGTTTCGGAACACTAAACAATGGACTGGATATCACAATTAATGGAGAAGTGCCAATATTCGACCCAGCTACTGGAGGATATGCATCTCATTACATGAAGAGTGGTTCTGAAATTACATTTGGTTATACAACTGAAGTATCAGAGGTATTGTCTAGTGATTGGGTTNTAGCAGGTCCTACAGATTGGAATAATGAATCCATGGTTAGCGGTACTGACCACACTGATGAAATGAACCCAACTATGCCATTCTGTAAGGTTGACAAGAGTTCGGCAACTGGTTGTCTACAGCAAGCAACATGGGAGATTACCCTATACTTGCACGACTCTGCGGGTCACTCTCGTACCATNTCAGTGACAGTATTAACAGATGATGTTCGTGCTGATGAGCACAAGCCGGTAGCTTATGCAGAAATCGATATACGTGATGAATATGAAGATCAAATAGTACCCCGTGGAGTAAAGACGGTTTCTGGTATTGATTGGCCTCTAAACAGGATCATTTTAGACAAAGAATCTGGAGATGCTACCATACACTTTGATGCATCTAATTCCTCTGATGCTGATGCACTAGAGGGTAATGGAATCGAATCATATGAATGGAAGGTCTTGTTCGANAAGCCTTACAACGAAGATAATTACCAACTTGAAGGACATAATTTCGTCAAACCTTCCTCTTCGGAAGGTGCATGGACATATACCTTCAGNAACGTAACAGTAGAGCCGAGCGCTCAAACAGAATCATTGATTCGTATCGAATTGGTTGTGTATGATAAGGCTGGAAAGATTTCTGATAAGTACAAGATGTACTTCTCTGTAGTACCTGACGGATTTGGAGATGTTGAGCCGGAGGTTCAATATGATCTCAGTCAAAATGGTTCTCAGGTTGATACAGAAACAATCACAATTTCTGGAAACGTTCTTTCCGGTGCTGAACAAGGCGATGTATACATCGAAGTGGCTCTAGATGAGACAGTATTCGATGCATCTGCAGTNGCGAAGTATGGATTAGGATTAGAAAACAAGTGGGCTAAGTCCGATGGACTTGGCGATGGTGATTCGTTTGAATTAACTNTAGACATATCCGACCTTTACGATAACCTGAGTAAAACTCAGCGAGTNTACTTCAAGATTTATGAAGGNGATGACAAGCGCTGGGAAGACATAAAGTGGATTGAAGTCACTCTTCCTATGTGTCAAGGTGAAATTGTACCAGTCCAGGTACTAGCAGCAGAACCTGATGCTTATTGGATATGGGATGAATCATCCAAAGAATGTGTTTGGTCTGGAGATTGGTCTTGGGAAGTTGATGAAAATGGCGTAGTAGAAGTCAACGAACCAGCTTCTGAGCAAGATAGTGCTGAATCTGGANGTAGTAACAACTTGATAATATACGGTGGTATTGCTGCTGCAATTTTAGTTGTAATACTTTCATTGTTCTTTGTTCTTCGAGGCGGTAATGACGATACTGTCATCGTTGTAGGCGATGGAAGTGCAGATTTCAACGCAGCAGCAACAGGATATGCCGGAGTTGCACAGATGGATCCAATGGAGCAGTATGTGCAGCAATTAATCGCACAAGGATATCCAGAAGAAACTGCCAGGGCCTATGCGCAGCAATATGCTACGCATTTCCAGCAGCAATAGCGAATTNTTAGCCAACTTTAGCTAAATATTGACTAAGGTCAATCGACCGATTGACCTATCAACATTCGCCACTGGGCAGGATACATGGACAAAGGCGATACGTATACAGTAGCCGATATCAAACTTGCAGACAAGGGCGCTTTACTTGTCGATTGGGCGAGGTCTAGAATGCCAGTACTTGCTGCTCTAAAAGCTACAGCAGAGGCTGAAAAACCACTTCAAGGAATGAGAGTTGCTGGTTGCCTTCATGTNACAAAAGAAACAGCAGTATTGATAGAGACAATAGCGGCNGCAGGTGCTGAAATCTCTTGGTCTGGATGTAATCCATTATCTACTCAAGACGAGGTTGCTGCATGGCTTGCTGCCGAGGGCTATTCCGTTCATGCATGGCATGGCCAATCAGTCGAGGATTTCTATTGGTGTATCGACAAGACATTGGAATTCAAACCGACCTTGACCTTGGATGATGGAGCAGATTTGATAGTTAGAGTACATGGTGAAAAATCAGAATATGCTGAAACTGTAATTGGGGGAACTGAAGAAACCACAACCGGAGTTCATCGACTAAGGGCTATGGCGGCAGCAGGTGACCTCAAGTATCCGGTAATAGCAGTAAACGATGCAATTACGAAATGGGATTTTGATAATGTCTATGGTACAGGTCAATCTACTTTAGATGGAATATTACGTGCGACCTCGGTTTTGATTGCAGGTAAGACCTTCGTTGTAGCAGGATATGGTCACTGTGGAAGAGGACTAGCAATGAGAGCAAAAGGTATGGGCGCTAATGTAATCGTTACAGAAGTTGATCCATTGCCAGGTCTAAGAGCGGTAATGGATGGTTTTAGAGTAATGAAAATGGATGATGCTGCTGAGCTTGGTGATATTTTCTGTACTGCTACAGGTATGAAAGATGTAATCGTGGACCGCCATTTCGATGTATTAAAAGACGGAGCAATCATCTCTAATACCGGGCATTATGATTGTGAAATCAATATTGAACAATTGAATCAAAAAGCGGTATCAAAGCGTACAATTAGAGCGGAGAATGATGAATATACCATGGCAGATGGAAGAAAAATTTACCTTCTTGCAGATGGTCGTTTAGTTAATCTTGCTGCTGCAGAAGGCCATCCTTCCGAAGTGATGGATATGTCTTTTGCAAACCAGTTTTTGGCATTATGCCGTCTTGCTACAGAAGGAGATTCGATGGGCAGCGAGGTATTTGACATCAGTTTAGAACAAGATTCCGATCTTGCAAAAACCAAGTTAACAACCTTAGGATTTTCAATTGATGAATTGACAGAAGAACAGATAAGGTACTCGACAGATTATACTGCTGGAACTTGAAATCACTCTTCCTCATAGGAAGCTAATTCCGAATCTTCTTCTTCCTCGATATATCCAATATCATCTAAGTGCGATTCAAAATCAGGCAAACTTACCTTCCAATTTCTAGGTAATGACTTACCAGATTTAATAATTAATTCATATCTCTGTTGGAACGCTAAAGGATGTCTTGATAGTAAGAACATATACAGTTTAGTATCTCTAATATCTTCAGGAATTACGAGTTTGCCAGCGCTGGCTTCCAGTTGTATTGCTCGTAGCAAATTAAATGCTGGACGGTTCACCTTGTGATACAGTTTACGAGTAAAGCCCATTCCAAACATCACTGTGACTAGAATCAAAAGAGAGGTCAAACAAAATCCAGTCCAACCCTCACCAAATATAGCACGAGAAACAAAAACTTCCGCCATCAAAAATGGTACCGTNGTTAACATGAACAACATATTTTCTGAGACAGGACCCTTGTGGCACCTCATTTTGATGGCAGTCCATCCGGGATTATTCTTCTCCCATGGTCTAAAATGGCTATTTTTATCTTGCATTGCAGCCTTTTCTAGAGTCTTATGCAGTTGAGTAATCTTAGCTAATTGAGAGGTTCCGATGTCTAAATTTTCACTAAATAGTGTACCTAAGCATGCCATTCCTTCCTCATAGAAACCCATCTCGGTAAGAATCGTAGTTTGTTCTACAATCGGTACCGATTCTTCAGGAGCTATTTCCCTACAGGATTGCCACCAATGTAGAGCATCTTCATGTAATCCCAAGTGGTCAACCATCAGTCTTCCACCTCTAATCCAAGCATCGACTCTTCCAGGTTCTAATTCAACCACTTTCTTGCAGGCGTTAAGAGACCGAGAAACCTGTCCCAAATCGGGAACTCCTCCAGGGGTCTCCAAGTTACTAACCATCCACCAAGCATTTGTGTGCTCAGGGTCAGCTTTGACTGCGGCCTTAGCATGTTTTAGAGCGGCCTCTAAATCACCTGCTTCTTCTGATTCAATGGCATCGAGATAATGTTCTTCAGCACTCATTAGCGATTTCCTCCTCTACCTTTTCCATATCGGTGAGTTCGCAAAGGAGATGGGTCNCGAGAGAAATGGTGTCCCTTTCTTTTTGGACCACCTATCCTCTTTGACCTACCACACGCAAAACATTCTGTCCTTTTAGCGAAATTAGATTTACCACATTGCGGACAATTCCAATCATTTGCTTGGGGTTTGTCGTTAGCGGTTACTCTATTGCTAGAACGTCTATCATCTCTACGAGGCCTTTCTTCCCTATTCCTTCGATTATCTCTTGGNCTTTCTTCGGCTCTAGGTCTTTCTTCGAATTGGGGTTTAAGTTCGGACTGAGGCTTACTCTCAGTATTATTTCTAGCCCCCATTCTTCGGTCATCTCCAGACCATTGTCTATCATCACGTGGCCTTCGTTCGCTTCTTCGGTCATCACGGCCACCACGATTATCACGACCTCTACGATCATCTCTTCGATTGTCTCGACCTCTTCGGTCATCACGTTGGCGACGGTCATTACCTCCACCTCTGCTAGAACCTCTTGGTTCNCCACAGCGATTACATTCTGTACGGAATGAAAAATTAGAATTGTTACACTTCGGACAATCCCAATCATTGTCTCCATGTTGCTGGTGATTACTGCGGTTATCTCTACGATTGTCTCGACCTCTTCGGCCATCACGTTGGCGACGGTCATTACCTCCGCCTCTGCTAGAGCCCCTTGGTTCTCCACAACGGTTACATTCTTGTCTAAATGCGAAATTTGAGTTGTTACACTTGGGGCAAACCCAGTCATTATCACCATGTCTGTCATTGTTTTGCGACCTTCCCCTGTCGCGCCCTCTACGGTCATCCCTGCGATTATCACGTCTGTTATCGTCTCTGTCTCGGCCACGACCTCTGTCATTTCTATCACGGCGACCATCGTCTCTACGTTCAGGTCTTTCTCGCCTTTCAGAACGTTCTTGCTTTGGTTTGCGGGGGCGTATTGTAATCTCAATTCCTACCAATGAGTTTGGGTCATTCTTTCTGTCTAGATGGGCTAAATGTACAAGTGAATTATCCAGATTGCCAATCACGCCATCGACTTTACCGATATAGTTGTGATTACTATCTACCATTACCGATTCAAGGGCAGGACATGCTCCAGAGTAGCTAACAAGTAAGCCACCTTCATGACTTACCCTTTCCACCCTTCCTTTGAACATATTTATCCCTCAGGACTTAAACTAAACTCAATCTTTGCGAACCAGCAGTGCTGCTCCAAGCATACAGATAACTGTAGCAAACATACCTAATGAAGGTAGGCCACTTTCCTCTTGAACCTTGATTATTGCATTATCGGAATCATCGTTTTGTTCAAACGGGTTGGCGACATTAATCTCTAATGTTGCAGTCGCTCCTTCACTATCTTCTGCAGTAATTACTACATCATACTGAGTCACTCCTTGAGCTACACAATTTGCTATTGAAAGGGTAACATCCCAAGAAGAACTATCTTGAGTAAATCCAGTGGTTGTATCTCCGCACATAGTCGCAGATAGTTCTACACCTGAGCCATCAGGATCCATTGCAGTTCCAGAAAGGGAGAAGGAATATTGGTCTGCTGACCAAGTTGCATATTTGTCACCTATCAATGAATCGATCATTAGGACCGGGGGTGAATTTGATTTTTCGATATTCAAGTCGAGCAATTGAACCCAATCCAACATATCATCAGAACTGGCCATTACGTGGATGATTATCTTGCCAGGGCTAATTTGAGAAAGACTTACAGTAACGGTAGCAGAATTAGAGCCAATAGATGCTCCACTACTCGGGCCTGTATTCATTCCACTATCCATTGCTACCAAGTCTACGGCTAGATTTTGAACTAATAAGGATGGAGTAATTTCGATATCAACTGAATCGGAATAGATTCCTGGCGTTGCGCTGAATGAAGCAGGCTGGCCAAATCTCCAAGTTCTAGTAACCTCATTAGTTGCATTATACGGGTCTTTCAATGAGCAAACCGCAGTTCCTGATTCAGTAGAACCACTTGTNACCAAGAGATTNCCNTCGCTATCCATTCTGCTAGACCATCCNTCTTCATTGAATAAACAATCAAGACTCCATCCATCATTATCGCTAGCCCAGTTTTCTAGAACCGAACCTTCAACTGCTAAGTTTTCAGTATTCCCAGTTAGCATTGGAATTATTGCATTGTNTACAGGAACTTCATTTGTCCATACAGGGATATCGTTTGTCTCAGGCGGCATTGTTGTCATATCGACAAACACATTACGTATCATTGGCCAGTCACCAAGGTTGTATCCNATATTTATGGATAGAACAANACTTCCATCTGGTAGATTAACCATTTCGACAGAACCAGCNTCTAAATTGCTTACTGCAACTCCATCTGTGACATCATGTATGTCATATGCAGCCATTCGCAGACCCTCTACAATTGGGAAGTGTAGATTCATATCAGCACTAGTCATATTTGTAGCATTTAGGGCAATTGTGAAATTACTTGCACCTTGATTTGCTAATTGATTAAAACGAGCATTATGAGTTTCACCAACTTTCGTGAACATAGAAATTTCAAGATTATTGGTTGCAGAAACAGGAACTTCTCGACAATCAGAACTAGCAAGGACATTTTGACAATTTCTCTCCTCTGGATGGTCAGCTGGAATTAGATCAACCTCGTCTAGCGCAATTCCATCTTCAACAAACTCAACATCATTCCAGTCGACTCCACCGCGGTGAGACATACCTTCGCGTATTCCGATTCTAGTATACATGTCAGCAATACATTTCGGTCCTATTTCGCGAACAGCCTCTCTTTCATCTGTTGAAATCCATGAATTATTTCCTCCTGGAACTCCATCGAAAAGAGAATCAATATTGGCTCTTACAGTGGCTGCTTTACTTTCATTTACCCACGAGTTTGCAGATAATTTCGAAGTAGCCCAATCATCTAATACTTCAAATTCAAAAATTGCATTATCGTACTCAAACAAGTCCTCAAAAGAGTAACCTGAACAGTCGACATCATCTATTTGTCTTCCACTTGTATCATCGGCCGTACCAATAGAACTGAATGAAACGGTCGCCATCAAAAACGCAAGAGTAATTGCAAGTATTGCTCTTCTCATAGGCTGCCCTACGGGCAGAGCACTCTTAGACTGTTCTACTCATGGATTGAGGTTATGCATTCTTCTAACCAATAATCCAATTGGGACTAGCGACCATAATATAGCGGCTAAACTAATCCAAATCGGACTCAAATTCCTTTCAACATTATCAAGTGGCATTTCCAATAGATGGTGGTAGACACCATTAGGTGAAAATAAATCTATAATCGCTTCAAGGTTGATGTATTCCAAAGAATTCGTATCATTGACACCAATTCCCATCAAACCAGCGATTAAACTGGTTAAAACCAACCATAGTAAGGTAAACACCATCCAAGTACCCAATCCTATTGCAATAGAGGCGCCTACATCTTTTGTCCAAGTTGAGGCAAGTAGTTGAATTGTAGTCCACCATAACAAGAGTAGAGCGGTTCCAATCAAATGAATAAAGAATTCATCAAATCCAGGAAACTCTCCCATTCGATATCGAATTATGAAAATCGCTAGGAAATTGAGGGTAATCACAGGGATAATTATTGCTGCACTATGGCCTAAAACAAGGGCAATAGCACTGTGTGTCCGATTTATTGGTTGAGAGAGTTTTAACTCCAAAACCCCAGTCATTCTATCGCGACTAATTCCATCNAAAGAGATCAAAACNGCCCCCATAGTTGCTGAAAATATAATGAATGCAGTCGAAGCATACATCACATCGTATGCNGAGTCGATTGTTAGTGATGCAGGGAGATTAGCCTTGGGGTCGGATAGTCCCCAAGTGCTGAACAAAATGAATACAAATAGCAATGGCCAAATCACCATCATACGTCCTGCCTTGAAGCGNTCTTTGAAAATCATCTTCGATAATTTGAGCATACTATTCATTCTTCTTCAACCTCCAGTCGTTTGAATGGCAGCATGTCATTATTTGTTAATTCAAATCCGATTTCTTCAGGATTTATTCCGGTAGCAGCAGATATTAATTCAACCAAATCNATCGGTTTAGGAGTTAGAGATTCAATTCCTTGGTCCTTGAATTTTTCCAGAGCATCTTTCGGACTCATTCTAACTTGTTTGGACCAACCTTTTCCTGAAACCAATACATATCCATCAAGACCAAGACTTTTTTCAACNGAATCTAGATTACCTTCAATCAATAACTGTCCTTGATGTAGAAGAGCTACTCTGTCGATTAAATCAGTCATACCAGCAACTTGATGTGAAGAAATAATTACTGAAACTCCTTTACCAGAGATTTCCTTTAACATCANNCAAAATGCTCTTTGTGCTAAAGGGTCAAGCCCATTTAGTGGTTCATCCATTACTAGAACCTTAGGATTTCCAAGAAGAGCGCATGCCAAAGACAGCCTTTGACGCATACCTTGTGATAGATTATCAAGCGGAGTATCTGATTTTGTAGAGAGTCCTACAGTGGATAATAACTTGTCAATATTTTCATTTTCATCATGCATCTGTGCAAATAGTTTCAGTGTATTCTTGACGCTAACCTTGCCTTCCCAGCGCACTTGCTCAGGCATATGCCCAATCATTCTTCTTCGTGATTCAGCACTACGGTTAATTTCTCCATCATTTTTGTAGATTCCAGAAATAACTCGTAATAGAGTTGTTTTCCCCGCCCCATTAGCCCCAATAAGTCCCAAAATAGTCCCAGGTAATATATCTAAATCAATCGAATGAAGGCCAGCTCCATCTTTCATAGCCCATGGTTTCCATGAAGAATAATCTCGAATTCTGTGCCTGAAAGACACATTTGAGAGTCTCAGCACAGGTTCCATTGAGTCCGAGATGCAGCGTCGACCTTTACAATGTGCCGCTAAACCATCTTCACAAGGGTTGAACTTATCCATGTTATATCGAGGCGGGAATGTGCTCGGAGGTATATTGGCATCGATTATTTTGCTAGGAGTTCTATACTCCTGCTTACGCTGGAAAGCGATCGATTTCGACAGAAATTGCATGATTGCGCTGTCGATATGTGTAGTTTTACTTTGGATTATTCCTTGGGGTCTTTTTGTTATAGTACCATTAGTACTAGTAATCTCATTAATTAGTCCAGCAGCAAGAACCGAGTGGAACGACTTTAGAAAAAGGCGAATAATTACCTCGGTAATACTATTGTTAATACTCAACCTATCTGCTTTCTATCCTACTGCTATTCCGGAGGCTCCAGATGAATGGGGAGAGCCGATTGCGGTCGAGAATCCATATGCGCCTAGTTGGCCTTCTAGTCAGCAATATACTTGGTATTATGATGAAGAACAAGCAGTGATTGGAATAGTCAATACTCGTACTCCACATACATTTTCATCAATTGGACAGACATCCTCTACACTAACACTAGGAGTGATGTTAGGAATGCATGAGGAAAGATTGCGTCAATCTATTGAAATTATCAATGACCGAGTTCCAGGTCTCAGCATTGATCCAGAATCATTTACATTAAATGAAGTTGAATCTGAATCAACACACAATTATGGGAATAGCGAACTTGAAATAAAAAGATTCGAGGTTAAAAGAGATGGTTTTGATACGCCGTTAGCCTCGGTTTTAGTAGTCGGATTTTCAAGCCCTGGCGGGGAGTTAACCTTACTTACAATCTCTAGGTCATTGCTCTCAAATCAAGATGATGTATTTGAAGAAAAAATAGTTTTACAATTCCTTG
>PALS01000011.1 GCA_002706615.1 Methanobacteriota archaeon | reverse complement strand
GAAGATATCTTGCAACCCATAGTTCGTCACCTGCACGCCTTGCTCCCTTGGCAAATATTTGGAATTCCCATTGGCCACATGCGACTTCTTGATTGATTCCTTCGAAGTTTATTCCAGCGTCTAAACATAAATCAGCGTGCTGTTCTACTAGATTGCGTCCGTGAGTGTTCTTGCCTCCAACCGAACAATAGTACAGTCCTTGTGGCCCTGGATATCCTCCAACTGGGAATCCTAGAGGCTGTTGAGTATCGACATCCATGATGAAATATTCTTGCTCATATCCAAACCAAAAATCATTATCATCATCATCAATAGTTGCACGGCCATTGCTAACATGGGGTGTGCCATCAGGATTCATTACTTCGCACATTACAAGAAATCCGTTCATTCTTTGCGGGTCTGGGAAAATCGCTACTGGCTCTAAGAGGCAATCTGACGCCCCTCCATCTGCTTGCTTGGTTGATGAGCCGTCAAACATCCAAGTTGGACATTCTTCTAAAGTTCCTCCAAAATTCGAACGAACCATTGTTTTGCTTCGCATGTTTTGTGTCGGTTCGTATCCATCTAGCCAGATGTATTCTAATTTCGCTTTATCCATCATAGGTATCGCACTAGGGGTTAGGAGTACGGTATATTATACAATCGCACAAAAATTACGAAGATTATGTTATTAAAAACACAGGTATTGTGTTTTATTTTAATCATTTAACTAATAAAAAATAAAAATATAATTCAAATAAGTAAAAACAATGGTTTAATTTTTGATTCGTTTATAATTTGCGCATTTTAGGTTTTTTTACCTAAATTCAATTATTTGCAGCGTCTTCTCCTTGCGGAGTAATCAGAATGGTCGAGGAATCGCGGATTATGTGAGGGATTGTCATCTTAGACATCGAGTTAATCACATGCACAGGACAGGCATTTCCACATAATGGTGCGAGGTAGTCTTCTCCTGTTTCAGTCATAACCAATCTTATTCCGTGGCCTGCGGGGATTATTGCATCAATTGCTTGGAATTCCATTTTCATAGTTACTTGCTCTGTCGGCGATACTGTTCTTGGCTCATATCCTCCAGCATGATAGCGAATGTCCATTGTTGCATGCCCAATTCGCACCCCGGTTACCGAGTCCTGCATTTCTACGAATACCTGGCCGCCATCAAACGAGGCGACTGCTTCGAGATGAAGAGAAATTAATCCCGCTATATGGATTGGGTCTGTTTCAGAAAGTGCCGGGCATTCCACTGTAACTGTCTGAGTTCCCCCTCCTACAACGCTGTTACCTCCTACGAATGCCCCGTCAGATTGGCAATCTGAAAGATCGACTATCAAATCTTCAGCATCTAAAGGTGGCCATGTTTCTTCGATTCTCCATTGACCATCATTGCGTTGAATCTGCGCGTGTAAATCTGGTTTTGGACCAACTCCTTTGAGATAATATTCAAACCATTCAAACAAATCTTGAGCCCAATCCCATCTCGTCATATTNTGAATCGCTTCTCCGCCATATCCTGAATCTTGAGCATTATGCTTNGTCCATTGGTCAGGATANTTGTGCTCCCACTGCCCTANCATCCCCCNNACATCATAGCCNGCTGCTACGTAATCAAGATACCAGTTTGTCCCCGACGGGCCCCCAAACACTTGATGGGGGTCTACATTCCAATCTTGCATGCCTTGAACCCAGTAAATACTGCCATTCCAATTTTGGAAAGCTTTGTCGATATGTGACCGTTCATCGTAATAATTAGACATATATGGGTCGAATTCNCCTGCACCATAAGTAACCGGTCCTGCAAATATCCCCTCGATTATATCAGGGCAGATATTATCCAAATCATCTCCATTATAGTCAACAGTACTGCCAAAATAATTCATGTGCATAATTTGGCTTCTAGCNTCTGCNCTNCCGTTTTTGTAGAGAAGTGGGTGTAATGCAGTTGTTCCAGAAATTGGAACGATTGTTTTGAGGTGTTCACTACCGAGTGCTGCTGCTTCCCATTGGGTTGCCCCCTCGTATGATTTACCATACAGCCCTACATTTCCATTGGACCAGTTTTGTTTGCCTAGCCATTCTACGGCGTTATGTATCCCTAAGCCCTCTCCNGCTCCGCGATAATCAAAGCACCCTGTACTTTCTTCGGTTCCAAATACGGAGACTTGAGCGAATGCATAACCATGAGGGATGAAGTTTTCAAAAATAAATTCCCCTCTGCCTGCTCCCACGACATCAGTAGCGCCAGATTCTGATCCCTGTTGACCGTAACTAAAGTAGGGGCTTATCACTGCAATTACTGGTACTTTATCCCCCTCTTGTGTGTTAGAAGGTAGCCAGTAAGAGAGGTGTACTTCAGAGGTAGCAGGCCCGGTTTCCCATATGTCTGATGTATCGACTTCGATAAACGCGCTTTGTACATCTAATGCATAATATGGCCCCTGTTCCAATACATAAGAATAGGAATGTGTCCAATTCCAATCCAAATTTTGACGGTCATAAATATCTGGATAAGGGGATGAGATTATTTCTTCTTCGGGAGTTATATCTTCTGCAAAACAGCCTGAAAGAGGGGTTAAAAAAACCAAAATTGCGAGGGGGAGGGCTGTTCGCATTGGTTGGGGGTAATGGCTATGTGGCAAGAAGGTGTCTCTTTCGTGTAGGGGGAGTGTTATGCCTGTTTTAGTGACCGGTGCTACCGGATTTGTTGGCTCACATGTTGTAAGAGTTCTGCTAGAGAGAGGATACGAAGTTCATGCTGGAGAAAGGNTGCCGGGTCGTGCAGATTTCTTAAAGAAACTACCAGGGGCTGAAAATTTGAAAATATTTGATATGAATCTTTTTGATATTGATTCTTTACAGAATGCTATCTCTGGATGTGAGGATGTAATTCACTGTGCCGCTGCTTTACATATTAGTGCTAAAGATGTGCAGAAAGAAGTTGTTGATCCATCGGTAATTGGTGTTGAAAATATTTGTTCNGTGATGAAAGGAGTGAAGAGAGTAGTTCACACCTCTTCTATTGCAGCGATTAGGTCAACCGCTTATTCAAATGATGAAGTCTTCAGCAGGAAAGACTGGTGTAATGATGCTACACTCGAAAANAATCCGTATGGTTTAGCGAAATCATTGGCTGAGAAAAATATGCGCTCTTGGGCAAAGAAGGATTCTGTAAGATTGGTGACAATTCACCCATCGGTCGTTTTTGGACCTGTGCTAGATAAAAGACATGTGGAGGGTTCTATGTCTTATTTGAAACACTTCGTTAATGGTCCGCCATTTGTTTTAGATATGGAAATCAACTTTTGTGATGTGCGAGATGTGGCTATCGCCCACGTCAACGCCTTAGAAATGGGGGATGATGGTGGGCGCCATATCATCCATACTAAGAAAATGGATATGAGAGAAATAGGATTGATGTTACGAAAGGAGCTTGGTGGTAAATGGGCGGTTCGTAGATTGCCCAAACTATTAGCGTACTTTTTAGCAATTTTTCATCCAAAATTATCTATCAAAACTATTCGAAATAGTGTTGGGAAAAGAGTTAGTTATGATGTAGAGGATGCGTTTGAAGTTTTAGATGTAGATATGACTCCAGGAAAGGAATCTATCATAGATGGTGTCACTTCTATTCAAGCGCAAGGTTGACACGCATCATCCTATTAGCCCTTGGTTGATGGCAAGCGAAGCATGGGGGATGCGGTGGGAAAAATGCACATCCGAAATGTCTCGACGGTATATGGAAACCGCTACTAGAAAGCAATCTTTGGTTTGTTTAGCTGCAGACAGAAATACAATGTCTGGATTGTTTGAATTAATCGACTTAGCAGGTCCTTATCTTGCTGCCCTGAAAACTCATGTTGATTTGATTGATGATTGGTCAGAAGATTCTTGGAAAGTATTTTGTCAAAAGGCGCAGGATGCTGATTTATTGATTTTTGAAGACCGAAAATTTGCAGATATTGGGAAAATTAGTAGGAATCAAATGGCAGGAATTTATGATATTCGTTCATGGGCAGATCTTGTTACTGCCCATCTTATTAGCGGCCCCGATATTGTGGATGGATTATCTGCTGGGTGGTCTGATGTGGGGCGTTTTGGGGGAGTTTTGCTTCTTGCTCAGATGTCGAGTAGGGGTAATTTGCTTGACCAAGATTATACAGATAGTGTTGTGAAATTAGGCAATGAAAACAAANACGTGTTTGGGTTTATTGGTAATGGTAGCCGTCCCGAGGAATTGGAAAAACTACGTCAGAAGGTTGGGGATGGAAAAATGATATGGACGCCTGGAGTAAATCTAGAAGTTGGAGATGGTGAAATGGGTCAGCGTTATGGCGACCCGCGAGCTGCTGTATTAGCTGGTTCTGATTGCATTATAGTGGGAAGTGGAATTCATCGCGCTAATGATGTTGCTAAAGCGGCGGCTGATTATGCAAAGGCGTCTTGGGATGCACTATCTGAGAGGNTTTTATGAGTTCCACGGCTGGGTTAATTGGGTGGTTTATCACAATTCCATTATTGGCTATTCTTCTTTGGTTTGTTTGGTGGATATGGAATGCCAATTTTGTTTTAGACAAAAAATTGGCTAGTGGGGATTTGGGTCTGATAACCTCAACGTCATACAAGGTGGATGAAGTAATTCGTGCTCCCGCAGGTAGTCGTGTAGATATGGCCGCTCAAGTTGTAGGCGTGGTNGGAAATACGAGAATGGCGCCAATACAATTACCAGATGGTCGGGTGATGATGGTCCCGGTTAGAGTTGAAGGAGTCCTTCCTTCCATGCATACCAGCCAGCAGCAGCCAATCCAGCAAAAATCGTTAGAACAATAATTAGACGCTTGCCCTTACTAGATTTTTTCTTAGTAGGAGTATTGGTGACTGGTTTGACTGCTATCGGATTTTCGGCAGATGAAATTTCCAATTCAGTAATAACGTTTAGAGGAGGTAGTACTGGTAGCAAGAATTCGCCATCGTCTTCTTCTACCTCAATTTTCTCAAGGTCTGCATCTGGGTGTATGATATCTAAATCATCTAATCCTGGTGCATCCGGCACTTGCCCTTCCACTTTATTCCAAATTGCGTCAAACGCTGAGGCAGAGACTGGTTTTTCTATCCAGCCTAATGCGCCTGCAGAATGTGTTGCATCGTGAGCTAATTCTGCTTGGTGGCGTGGTGCGGTGAAAATAATTCTGCATTCTCCTCCATGCTCCCTCATCTCTAAAGCGGCTAAATGTCCATCCAAAGAGGGGATTTCCAGAGACATTACAACTAATTCAGGATCTAAGCGGATATATTCGTCGACCGCCTTGTCCCCATCTTCGCATTCTACAACTAAAAATTCACGCTGTCTAAAGATNGCTGAGAGCCTATGAAGGGCCATTTGATTGTTGTCTACAAGTAGCACCGTAGGTGCTTCTGGGTCTTCNACATCTGTGACTCTCGCCATGGCCAACGGTCTTTGCAAACACCTTTGCCTCATGAATCAACCGCACAAAATGGGCGATTTTGTTCACTCCTCTTCGTCTACGACGATTTCGGAAGGTCCGTCTCTTGGTTCAGAAAATGTTTCTCTAATNGCTTCAGAAGATGCCGTTGCATCATCTAATTCTCTTTTACGCGCTGGCGCTTTGATAAATTGTAATTGTAATTCACTGATTATTCCGTTTAACATAGTGGATTCTTTATCTGTAAGNTTGCCCTGTGTCTTGTCTTTAATCATCACTAAAGTGTCTATTGCAGCCTTAGTCTCTGCAAGATTGAAATGAACCCGCCCCTCGCTATCTGGCAACATCCCCATGTGCATCATCGAGCTTCGTTGGAGCATGTATATCAGTTGGAAAAACTGAGCGCTTTTTTCATCATCAAAAAATTCCTCAACCATATTTTCACCTCATTCAAATAATTGCTGTAANAGCCAATCTGGATCAAATTGCATTAAATCATCATAGCCNTGACCTGTTCCACATAATACGATTGGNCTTCCTGTTGCATGGGCAACTGAAAGTCCTGCACCNCCTTTAGCATCGGTATCTAATTTAGTTAATATCGCACCATCGAATTTTAGAATTTCTTGGAATGTTCTGGCTTGATCTACTGCATCATTACCTGCAAGTGCATCGCCAACAAATAATGTTAGATGGGGGTCGGCGACTCGTCTAACCTTCTCNANTTCCGCCATAAGNTTAGATTTATTTTGCATCCTTCCNGCTGTATCAANAAGAACTACATCGATGTTTTTTGCTTTAGCAGATTCNATTGCATCTCTAGCAATAGCGGCTGAATCTCCNCCGCGTTGTGAAGATATACAACGGATNTCGAGTTTCTTACAATGGCTTTCCAATTGCTCGATTGCACCCGCTCTAAATGTGTCGCCAGCAGCAGCGATTACGCTAAGGCCNTTCTTTTGTAATCTATTAGCAATCTTGGCTGCTGTTGTGGTTTTTCCNGTTCCGTTTACTCCGACAAACATGATTACTACNGGTAGATCTCCTTTGGAAATAAAGTCATTAATACTGGCATCAAAATCCCAATATCCTGCATTNAATATTCCTCTCAACGCCCTCTTTAGGCTCGCTTCAAGGACTTTAGAAAGGTCTGCTCCTTTGCGTAATCTTTGGCCAATTAAATTATTTTTTAATGCTGACATAACAGTGCTAACAGCATCTGAAGAGATGTCGGATTCCAGCATAATCCATTCTAATTCTTCAAGTAATTCACCTAAGGCTTCGGTATCTTTTATGGTACGTCCTCCCGATTCTACAATACCTCCTCCAAAATCGATTGAAATGCCTGANCTTTCTACTTGAACAGTACTACCTTTAGGTGCAGATTTTATCTCTACTANTTGTCGACCTGTGGTTGTTCTCATCATATGTAAGTCNACTTTTGAACCATCTAAGCGNGAGATTTCTTTCGCNCCTCGGCGNTTCATTTCTTTCTTTTTNGCTNTCTCAATAGANGCGGCTTTTTTGGNNGCTTTATCGATTGCTCGTTTTTCTTTACGAGATAATTTAGTGGGGAGGGAATATTCTACTTCTTCGTCCTCCCACTCTTCCCACTCATCATCTTGGTTTTTCAAAACAAGTTCCTCATCTTCATCAAATTCCTCCCACTCCTCTTCTACCTGGGGGGTTTGTTCAACAGAAGAAGGGGGTTGTTCGAGAGGTTCTTCTCCTTTGGTAAGAGAGTCGGCGTCTACCGTTTCAACAGCACTGTTGATTTTTTTCCTAAATTTATCAAACAAGCCCATGCAATCCCTCAATCATCTAATGTTAATTCACTACCAAAAGACCGTTTTTTGCGTGGTTTTTGAGAGGGGGTTTGCTCTTTTGGCTCTTCTTCGCTTATTTTCGCTTTATTTGTAGCTGTCATTTCTTTTGCTGCTTGTTCAAAATGTAATGCTAGTTGTTCAATTCTTTGTGTTAATTGAGCCGCTTCTATTTCGAATTGAGATTTTAATTGAATTAAATCTTCCAGTCTTTTAGAGACNGTTTTTGCCGCATCGGCAGGTGTTGCCTGTCCAAATACTCCACTGCCAAAATCGACTAGTGTAGTTGATTTTTCCTTTGTTTCAACCATTACTCCAGCCCCTATAGGGATGTGTCCTGATTTTCCGTTCTCAAGAGTTGTTAGAGCCTTATGGGCATCGTCATGTTCTAGAATAACTACCTCTACTTTCTCTAGTTGATTTTGAATCTCTTCTAGGCGCTGTCGATTCATATCGACAAGGCGCGCCATTTGTTGAAGTTCTACTGAATCTACCATGCGACCACTTTCTGCGAGGCTTTACCCCATCAAGAACCCGACGATGCAATCACTCTTCTTCGCTAACAGGCGCGATTGGCCCNCCAGCAGCTGCAATCTCTTCACGGAAAGTGTCAAGAATTCTTGCTTCGGTTGATGTTCGTGGATCTATTTCTTCAACAGATATGATTTCAATTGAGCGCCTATTTGCTTTATGTCGAGAGCCCATTATTGAATAACAGCGGTGCTCGGCATCAGCTGAAGAGTCGGCTGCAAGGTCAAGGCTGAACTTTTGGCGTTGCTTACCAAATGGTGCTATACCGGATACTCGGAAGGCCTGCATGCCAACGGCGACCTGTGAATGTGTATTAAACGCGCTGGCGCGACTTATCCTTCCTTAACTTTGAACTGTTGAATGGTTTTCAGTCATAATATGCGAGCGGCGCTAATCATGGCTGTTATTTGCTTGATGGTCTCGCAAGCCGCCGGTTTTGATGAATCTGGGCGTGGTTTTTCATCTTCTAATATTATGGATGATGGGGTCAAAGATTTGAATTATTCACAAGACAAAATATTGGATGGGACTGGTGTGATTATTGCTGTTGCCGATACAGGTATTGACATGGACCATTCTTGTTTTAGAGATGGTTTAGACAATGTTGGAATACCGGGTTCTGAGCATCGCAAAATTTTGTTATTGAATGATAGTATTGATGATTGGGATAATATTGGACATTATCAGTATCGGCATGGAACACATATAGCCGGGATATTAGCGTGTGATCCTTTGGATGGTGACGAATCTATGAAGTCGTATTCCAATGGCTCTAAACTAATTGTTCAAGATGTTGTTGGGCCAGATGGGTGGGCGGTTCCCCCTGTAGAACAATTACTTTCAGAAGGTGCTAATAATGGTGCAGTGATTCATTCTTGGTCGTGGGGAGATAATACTGTNAATTATACAGAAAGAAGTAGAAATATAGATTCTTGGATGATGGAAAACCCTTGGTCACTAGTNTTTGTGGCTCCGGGAAATAATGATGGTCAATTGTTGGAGCCTGCAAATGCACGTAATGTAGTGGCCGTTGCTGCCTCAAATAGTGAAGAAGATGGTGAAATATGGGGTTCAAGTGCTTTTGGNCCTGATAGTGATGAAAGAAGAGGTATACTTATCGCAGCCCCTGGAATAAATATTGTTTCAGCTAAGTCGGATGGAAATAATTCCTCAATGAATAATCAATCTTTAGCGATGACTGGGACTTCTATGGCAACTCCAATGGCTGCTTCTTTTACCGCCGTGTTGCAACAAATGGTTGAAGAAAGAACCAATCTTACTCCTTCTGGCGCACAATTACGTGCTTTGTTGGCATTATCAGCAGACCCTATTACAGGAGTGAGTCCCGATCAATATCAAGGCTATGGTCGGCCAAATATGTCTCGCGTATCTGATGTTTGGATGCATGATTCATTTGCAATGGATAACTGGTCAGAATTTATTCAATCCCGAGGCTCTACTATTGAAGATTTGAAAAATAATTCATGGAATGGTTCCGGCGCTAATGGGCCTTTTTTAGCTCAAAATGAGTCGTTTACTGTCCGTGTAAAACCTATTAGTGGCTCAGATGTTGTTGTAACGATGTCTTACAATGCCCGGCCCCAGCCTTACGAAATTGATGATTTGAGACTAGTGATAACAACTGATGATGGTCGATTTGTAATAGATGATGATATATCGACATCAGGTAATTCAGCAATGTATTACTCACATCCTTCTTTTGATAGTGCTAAAGAAAAAAATTCAACGAATGAAACCACTGTNATGATTCGGATTCCTGCTNATGCATTAGATGGTGTGGAATGGATTGATCTTGAAGTCTATGCAAAAAAAATTGCTTCGGGTGTTTCACCAGGAACTGTAGGGGTTGAGGGGGATAGGTTAGGATTTGCTCTNGCNGCTACTGGAATTGACCAATTNCCATGGGAGTGGGATGATGAAGACGAGGATGGTGTAATTAACGAGCTTGANGAGTGCCNAGATACGTTTTTTGGAGCCATGGTTTGGAGTAATGGTTGTGCAATAATGAATACCGCGCCTGCAATTGTTCTTATGCAAGCCCCGGATGAAAATGAAAATGCATCCGAACAAATTTCTGTGATGTGGGCTGTTGAAGACCAAGAAGGGGATGATGTTGAAGTGGTTGTCAGGTTGGTTTCAGACAATTTGACAATCAACATAACAAAATGTGGTAAGCAATTTACTAGAGTTAATATTTCTAGTTGTACAGTTGAAATTCCTGACGATTTGATATTATTCCAATTTAATAGAAATGATTGGGTGTTTGAAATTATTGCTATGGATTCAAATTCATCAGAGTGGACTTCTGCTAAAACTAGTTCTGTTTCATCATCCAATTTTACAATTTGGTGGGAAAATCCATTACTGATTGATAACAATAATTTGCAAAATAATTCGCTTAACAATTCTAATGTAACGGCGGATAAAGAAGATAATGTTTCAACTGCTGCAAATAACGCTTTATTATTAGGGGCTGCAGGGGTTTTTGCAGGGTTGTTATTTGCTGCCAGTGTTATGTTTAGAAGGTTTGAAAATAAAAATTTAGAAGGCGTTCCTTCACCATTTGTTGAGGAAGAATGAGTGGGTCAACCGCGAGTGAACATTCAAGGCAGATAACTTAGTCGCAGCGCTGTCCGTAGGACAATAGGTGAGGAAAAAATGGCAGAACGACTCTATGTGGGAATCGACCTTGGAACATATCAATCAACAATTGCATCAAGTACTGGTTCGATGGAAACTATCGAAACTGTAGTTGGTCGACCAAAAGATCCGGTAGCAAGAAATATGCTCGGGCGTGATGTGTTGTTTGGGTCTGATGCCTTGAAAAATAAATTAGCATGCACCCTTTATCGCCCAATGGCGGCAGGTGTAGCACAAGATGATGAAGCGAACTTAGCGGCTGCAAAAGCCTTCGTGACACACCTTGTAGAAACAGTGGATCCTGAAGAATATGATGAAGTGTTTGGAGTAATTTGTTCTCCTTCTCACGTATCTTTCACCGACAAGTCAAACCTTGTCGCAACACTCAGGGGACAAGTTAACGCAATTATGGTAGTTACAGAGCCTTTCGCAACAGCATATGCTATTGGAGAAATAATGCATTCAATTGTAGTAGATATTGGAGCTGGAACNACAGATATTGCTAGAATAACCGGAACCTTCCCTGACGAATCTGACCAAGTTACCATTGTGGAAGCNGGGGATTGGATCGATGAGCAGTTGATGGGATTAATCCGTAAGAAATACACTGGTGCCCAGGTAACAAAGGACATGGTTCGTAAGTGGAAAGAAGAATTCTCTTATGTCGAAGGTGACGACCGTGAACAAATGGTTGAATTGTCTGTTGAAGGAAAGAAGCAAGTTGTCGATATTGGTGATTTGGTAAAAGAAGCNTGTGGACTGATTATCAACAAAGTTGGAAATGCTTTGAAACAAATTGTTGCAACAGCAGATCCTGAATATCAGCCAGTTCTAAGAAATAATATCATTCTATCAGGTGGAGGTTCTCTTATCGATGGAATTGCAGATGCGGTTGCTGAAGAAATTGCAGATATTGGNGATGTTACTGTTACTTGTGTTGATGACCCTATTGAAAAGGTCGCAGCAGGAGCAATGGCNCTGGCTCAAGACATGCCTGATGAGCAATATACCGCTATCAACTAAGGGTATCAAAAGCGGCCTTTTGGGGTCGGTCTGATATGAAAGGTTGAATAATGGTTAATGTGCGATTACACCTAATGGCACTCGGAACTTCTACTCCTGGAGGTATAAGTCGCGTCGGTGGAGCTACCGGAGATGAGCGCGCTGCACTCGAAGGAATGTTACGTGGTTATCCACTTGAACAGTTGGTTGAAGAGGTCTTGGTTGCATGGCAAGAATTGGCTGAAAGAAATGAAGAGGTTGTAACTGCTAAACAAAGACTTCGTGTGGTTGAATTAGATCTTGCTGAAAGGAAAGATGAAATTGCTCCAGAGGTTTCCAGACTGTTAAANGTTGAAACTGAATTAGAGGAAAGTAGNGCAAGAACNGTTCATTTAGAACGCCTTCTTGAAGATGCTCGAACCGAATTATCTGAAAATCAATCCAGTTTATCTGCTAGTGAGAGGGATTTGTTAGAAAAAGAAAGTGCACAACTTAGAGACTTGACTGAAAAACAAGATGGTGTAATTGCAGAGATGGAGGGCCGTGTTAAGGAATTAGTAGCAGCCCTAAGTCGGGCGGCTGATGCTGGATTGACTAGTGTTACCGCTGATGAAGTAAGGGCTTTGAAAGGTAATGTTGATTCTTTAGAAACTGATTTGGGTGCTGAAAAGGCAGCTAATGATGCGTTAGAAGAAGAGCGCCAAAGATTGCGAGATATCGCTGACAGGTTACGTGGTCTATTAGACCAGCGCGACCAGCGCCTAGGAGAATTAGAAGAGCAGTTAGAGAGAGTAATGCAGGGGCCAAGGTCGGTTTCTGCTGAACATGATTATCTGGTTGAGCAAATTGAAGAGTTGAAGCGCCGATTATTAGAACGTAATAGAGAATATGAATCTCTGCGAAGAAGAGAGAGAAGATTGCACAACGATGTCTTTGAGAGAGATGAGAGGGTGCAACAAATGGCTCTAACAATCGCTGACTTTGAATCTGCTTTGACAGATAGAACTTCAGAATTANGAGAATTAGAATCGCAGCGCGATAGTGCTGTGAATGAATTGGATGGTGTTAAACGGTCTGAAAGAACAAGAGAGGTTGTTGGAAGAGTATTTGCTGATTCTTTATCTTTGGTAAGAACTCATGATGAGCGTGGGTTGAAAAAGGAAATTTACTCTAACTCCCCTGATGTAAAAAGAGAACTTAGTACNCCGAATACAGATGATATGCAGACTTTAGCAGAGGGTGGAAAGGTGGATTTGAAAACCGCTAATGAAATTATTTCACCAGGAATGGAAGTAGATACGGATAGACCACCCGCTCCTGGCGGCTCTGGTGATCCTGTAATCTATGATGATGAAGATTGAATCGCGTTGACGATTTCTGTTATTTTTTGAGTTAAATCTTGATTTGATTTTGCATCTTCAGTTAAAGTACCAGTTACAATCCAGTTAGCTCCTGATTGTGCTACTTCACTAGCTTGTTTTGCTGTTCTAATACCTCCACCAACAATTAAACAGGTTTCTTCTACTGTACGTGCTGCCATAATTGAATCATTACTGACTTGTGTATTTGCACCACTTCCTGCTTCAAGATATAATATTTTGAAACCATACATTTTAGCAGTTAATGCATAATTTGTTACTAATTCATTCTGACCCTTTTCTATAAGTTCAGCATCCCCAACTTCGCCAACCTTTCCGCCCGGAGAGAATACAAGATACCCTGTTGGAAGTGTTTCTGTTTTGAAATGATGAAGATGTGGTGCTCCTTTTAATTGCTCTCCAATCAGAAATTTTCTGTTTTTAGAATTCATTAGCATCATAAATAAAATCCCATCTGCTGCTGGNGATAAAGCATGAGCTCCACCAGGGAANAGAACNACTGGTATTCTCCAATCATCTTCGTTTGCAGTGGGGCTTTGACTTGCAGCAAAAATTTGTAACTCTATTGCTTCTTGAATTGTTGTACAGGTGTTGTGAACTATTTCATCAGGCGTGTCTGTAGATCCGCCTACAAATATCATTTTACTACCTGCTTCTATGGCTAATATTGCTCTTTGTGCAGCGGTTTCAGCACTTTGTTTACCGGGGTCTATCAAAGTGATATGCCGGCAGCCATGGCTTCTGTCTAGCACGTAAGAAAGTAGACCTTCGTCCGGAAGCATTGTTTACCCCTCCAAGCCATATTGAATGATGTTTGTGGCTAAATTAATTCCTTTGGTAATGGCTTCATCCCCACTTATTTTCTCAGGATTGAAGGGGTGTTCTCCTTTCATTAATTCTAACCAACCTTGATTTGGAGATGGTATGTTTTCTCCCCTATACCAGCATTCTACTAAACCATCATTTCTTTCGAAACAAAGATTGTCTTTTTGAATTTGGTCTATATTAAAAAGGTCTGGAACATCGCTTTTTATTACTAAACCGCCTGTCCATAAAACAAGTTCTTCATTATTCGATTTACCTGGCCAGCCTGAAGAAATAGATTTACCACCCCGGCAATCAACCATACCTTCTAAATTTGAAATANTTTGTTTTAGATGGATGATTCCACCTTTTGATAACACTTCTTGGGCTAGTGTTTTTTCTAACCACTCTCTACGAAANCCCCAACCAATTTCNTTTTTTTTAGCATCTGTAATNTCGATATATTTNGAATCTAGATTAGATAATAATCCTGGAGACCTTATTGGATTACCAACTTCTTGTCTGGCTTCGAAAATTTCTACAGAAATATTTGATTTTAATAATTCTAAGGCGCAAGTAAGTCCGGTTAATCCTGAACCCACAATAGATATCATTGATCTACCTCTTCAATTGAAAGAGCAAAAACAGGACAAGAACTGATGCANTGTTCACAGTGAGTACATTTNTGTTCCTCTACTACTGCAAGCCTACTAACAAGATCTAAAGCGTTTGTAGGACATAAAGCAATACAAGCTCCACACCCAAAACAAAGGTTGTCATCGACTACGAAAATTGAGTTTTCAGACTTCCCCATATTATATCGCAGTGGCAATGGGGTCATTGCTCCTTCGGCGAGATTGCTATTGGAAAATATATTTTCATTGATAATCTTTGAATTTAAAATTATATTTTTGTTCTAAAGGAAATTAAAAAAATAGAATTAGATAAAAAAATGAANGATGGTNGTTCACCCCCTTATTTCCTATGGAGTTGATAAATAGGGTTCATGATGAAGTAAGAAATGATGTTATCATCATCTGTATGAAGTAAGACCCATTGATGTTTTTCGCGTAAAGCACTTAACAATACCCACTATTGATTTATCTTCAACCCTCTAAAAAACATTCCAATGGAAATACAGGGGTGCGGTAAGTTCTTGTCTAAGACAACTAACGAGTAACTATGGTTCTATATTCTCCAGGTAGAACCACTAATTATCCAGAGACTCCTCCAAATAAAGGAATTAGATATCATTATCTTGGAGGAGCTAATGAAGTAGGTAACGTAGGATGTTTATTTGAAGATTCGAAAGGAGAAAGAATGTTACTAGATTATGGATTAGCACCAACAGATCCACCAAGATATCCACAAGAATGTCCTCCAGTAAAAAATGCTGTAATAACACATTCACATATCGATCATTTAGGAATGGCTCCTTGGTTATGTGCTAATCATAGAACAAATTTACACGGAACACAATTAACTGCAGAAATATCTCGAATGATGTGGAATGATTGTTACAAAGTTAGTAGAATTGAAGGATATCCATTAGCATGGGATAAAAGAGATATCGATGGTGCAGTTTCTTCATGGAAAACACATAGATTTGGTGATACTTGGACGAATAATAATTGGAAACTAACCCTTGAAAGAGCAGGACATATACCTGGAGCAGCAATGCTTAATGTGGAAACAGATACCCACAAATTATTATTCACAGGAGATTTTGATACTAGAAATTCCCAATTAACCTTAGGAGCCAAACCAATCAAAACAGATATACTATTTATCGAAGGAACTTATGGTGGAAGGGAACATCCAAAAAAGGAAGAAAATCTAGATTCTTTCATTAATAGGGTTGTCGAAATTACTGATAGAGGCGGCACTGCTCTAATTCCTGCATTTGCAAATGGAAGAACACAAGATATGGTTATGACATTACACAAACATCTCCCAGAATTAGACGTTCATGTTGATGGAATGGGAAAACATGTAGCGAAATTACAAATGGAAAACCCTGAAGCATTAAGAGATCCTAAAGCATTACAAGACGCATGGAAATGGTGTAGAAGAGTTTCTTCAAAGTCAGATAAAAAGAAAGCNCTCAATGCAGACTGTATCGTTTCAACATCAGGCATGTTAGATGGAGGACCCTCAATATGGTATCTAAATCGATTAAAAGATGATGAAAGAAACGGAGTAATATTCACTGGTTACCAGGCTGAAGGTTCTGGAGGTAGATCATTATTGGAAAAACGTGTAGTTCCAATATGGGGTAAACCGACCAATATAGATTTAGAAGTAAACCAATTTTCCTTTTCTACTCATGCAGGACATTCACAAATCGTTGAATTTTCAGCTGCTTGTGAGGCAGAAACGGTGATTATTTACCATTCAGACCCTAATACTGCAAGACCACCATTAGTGGAGGATTTAGAGAAAAACGGACACACAGTTCACACTCCAACAAACGGNATCTCTCATATTATTGAATGAAGAAAACAGCCGAAGTGATTGAATATGTTGACTTCAAGCGGAGTATGGTAGCATGGCAGCGAAAAAACCCTCTCCAGGCAAACGCCGCAAAAGAAAGAAGTTCAGACTCTCTCTAAAAAGTTCCAAATTAAAGAAAACAGACTCATATTCAGACTCTGTTGGTTGGTCACAAGACGTTGGCCGAACAGTTGAAGCAGCACCAGTCCCAAAAGGACCAGAAATAATCAAACATCAATGCTCATTGTGCGGAGCAATTATGAAAGTTCCAAAACCCAAAAAAGCTCGGTACACAATTTTGTGTCCTCATTGCGATCACGAAGATTCATTTATGTGATTTAAAATGTGGAAGCCCATATTAATATCATTAGTATTTTTAATTCCGGGCTGCATTCAACCTTCTACTGAAGAAGATCACATGGTTTTAGCTACAACCACATCAATGCGCGACTCAGGATTACTAGATATTCTTCTTCCAGAGTTTACCGAATCTACAGGTATAGAGATTGATTATGTCGCTGTAGGTACAGGTGCAGCTCTAAATCTTGGCAAAAGTGGTGATGCAGATATTTTGATTGTTCATGCACCTGAAAAAGAAGAGGATTTTCTCAATCAAGGATATGGATTGGAGAGAAAAACCTTCGCTTGGAACCATTTCGTAATTCTTTCTCCTCCAGATGACCCTGTTGGTATGAGTTCTAATTTATCTCAATCTCTAGCAGATATTGCAAATGCAGAACACTGCTTTATTTCAAGAGGAGATAATTCTGGAACACACATCAAAGAACAGGAAATCTGGAATTCAATAAACCAGTCTCATAATCTNGCAGTAACTACAGATTCATCAGGCACACACCCTGTTGGTGATTGGTATTTTTCGATTGGGCAAGGTATGAGCGCTGCAATCACTATGGCGCATGAAAAGGATTGTTACACATTATCAGACAAAGGNACACACCTTAATCGCGATGATACCNATTTGAAATCCCANGAATTTACTAATAATTTAACCTTGAATCAGTATAGTATAATTTTGTTGGAAAGTAAATATTCTTCTCAAGCAGAAGAGTTTTCTGAATTTTTATTTGGACCAGGNTCTTCAATTATTGAAAACTACTCAATCAANGGNGAACGGTTATTTTACCTAGTTTAACCAGACCATTTACCCGATACCAAAGCCTTTGCAGCACCACTATTTTCACTTACTAATTCCCCTTTATGTAAGAATAATATTTTATCNGCCAACCTCTTTGCTTGCAATATATTNTGGGTGACGATTATTGCAGCACCNCCNGANTTTNTATGATNTNAAACNACNTCTTCTAGAACTTCTATCGATGCNCCATCTAAATTAGATGTGAACTCATCTAACAANAGTAAAGAAGGCGCTACNGCCAAATTTCTTACAAACAATATTCTTTGNNTTTCNCCACCAGAAAGAGAATCAATACTTCTATTTTCTAAATGNTCTAATNCAACCATTTTCAATAAATTNNAACCACACCCTTCGANATTATGTAGATTNGCNGGTAATAAAAGCTCAGAATTTACTGTNGNTTTTAGTGCAACTTGGTCNTGAAAAACCATCATCATACCNCCTGGTCCAACCANNGGTNANCCNGTAATTTGTCCTGAAGATTCTACTAANCCAGATANNGCATTAAGCAACGTACTTTTTCCTGAGCCCGACTCTCCCAATACNACTATNATTTCTCCACCATTAATTTCCATAGAAATATCCTGTAATATTTTCTCNCCATCTAATTCNACCCCTAACTTTTCAATNACCATTTTATCAAAAGTATTTGATTTTGGAACCAATCCACCACCCATCTTTTTATTGGTTTTTAGAGTAAATGGCAGGTCTAATGTTAACACCATAACAGCCATAGATAGAATCAACAATTGTATCCCTAGAATACTTGCAANCCCCAANTCACCTTTCGAAGTTTCAAGCAGTATACTAGTGGTCATAACNCGGGTTTGNCCAGCAATATTACCACCGATCATCATAACNGCACCNACTTCAGCAATCGCCCTACTAAAAGCAAGTGCAACCCCCTGGNCAACACCCTTTCTCGCCAATGAAACCTTCANCCAAAAAGATTGATATTTAGAAGCACCAGTCATGAAAATTGTAGCACCATATTCTCGATTTACTCTATCAAATGAAAACCATGAGAAACCTAANACTAACGGNAAAACCAAAACAGTTTGTGCCATAATCATTCCATTAATTGTNAANAACCATTCTAAATCTGAAAAAATCCCTTCCTTTGAAAGTAAAAGATATATCCAAATTCCAACAACAACAGGAGGCAATCCATACAAAGTTCTCACTAAAACCTTCAANGGTTTAACAACTAATGGATTCTTCAAAGAAGATAACCATGCGCCTAAAGGAATTCCAAANAATGAGGCAATAATAGTAGCCGAACCACTTGTCAAAAGAGTAGTGGCNACAACCTCCATTATTTTTGCCAAATCGCGACAACCCATGAGGTTGACGATTGACCGAGACAATCAAACACACCCGCCCTTTCCTCAGGGTTATGTCCGAGGCGCCATACTTCATCACATTGGATGAAGCGTTGGATATTTCATTCCAAACCCACATTGAGGTTGGAACCGAGTCATGCACTTTGGATGAAGCACATAGCCGAACTTTGGCTGTTCCACTACCTTCGAAAGTAGACGATCCACCTTTTGATAATTCAGCGATGGATGGTTTTGCAATGAGGCATGAAGATACACTAAACCCTCCTACTAAATTAGAAATTATAGGAACGGTTAGCGCCGCTAAACAAACCAACCTTCCAGAAGTAAAAGCGGGACAAGCAGTTAGAATAATGACAGGAGCTCCTCTTCCAAGCACATGCGACTCGATACTACAAATCGAATTNTGNGAAGTAGANGGAGACACCTTGACAATTAAAGAAGAAAGTAAGAAACATTTTGTCAGAAANAAGGGCGAAAATTTACAAAAAGANACACAAGTCCTTACCTCTGNAACAATTCTAACCCCTTCAAGAATNGGANTATGTGCTACTATGGGGTATGANAAAATCCCAGTAGTAAAAAANATGAAAGTAGCAATAATTTCTACNGGNGATGAATTAAAACAGCCNGGAGAGGANCTAGAATATGGNCAAATATACGAATCNAATTCTTACGGNCTAGCCGCACTTGTTNGGTGGCTTGGTCACGAACCNGTANGGATGCATTCTGTTGCAGATACTATGGAAGAATTACGAGAAACCCTAGATATAGCCGCACAACAATGCGACNTAATTCTCACCAGTGGCGGTGTTTCGATGGGTGAATGGGATTTGGTTAGAAAAATAATGGAAGAGGAAGGAGAAGTCCATTTTTGGCGAGTAAAGATACGCCCCGGCTCCCCTCCTTTATTCGGTAAGTGGAAAAATACNCCANTGTTTGGGCTTCCTGGAAACCCAGTCAGTTCACACGTAGTGTTTAGGATGNTAGTTGCNCCATGGATAAGAAAGGTTACAGGNGCNCAAGGTCCTACTGAAATGAAATCTTGCGCCAAATTGATGACAAAAATAAAGTCAACAAATGACTGTATCACNCTACGAAGAGTTTCAATAGAAACAATCGATGGAGAATTAATTGCATCAGATAAAATACACCAAGGTTCAGGCAATATCGCCAGCCTTGCATTTTCTGAAGGACTTACTTTACTACAACCAGGTCAACACCCCAAAATTGGCGATATGATCGATGTTCTAATTTTATGAGGCGATGAAATGATTGTTAAGGAAGAGATTGATTTAATCGAGGCCTTACAATCTATGTATCCTCAATCAAAACGTAATACATTGAGGAAAATGCTTACTCAAGGCAGGGTATTAGTAGACGGGGAAATTACATACAAAGCCAAACAAAAAATTGCAGCAAATAGTGTAATCAAAGTCAGCGACAAACAAGAAGCGCTAGAATCATCACCACCCCCTANTCCAAAAAATAAACCTCTAAAAATCAAAATTTTATTTGAAGATGAACACATATTAGTGGTCAATAAACAAGCGGGATTACTTTCTGTTGCTACCGACAAAATGGAACCAGATACNCTACATTCACGTTGCCTTGATTATCTCAAATCAAATGACGAAAGAGCTTGGATATTTATTGTACATCGACTNGATCGAGAAACNTCAGGAACCATGATATTTTCCAAACACAAAAGNCANAAAGAATACTTACAAGAGCAGTTTGCCAACCGCTCAGTACACCGAGTATACCATGCACTTGTAGAAGGAGTACCAGAAAAAAAATCTGGAAAAATACANGAATGGCTGGTCGAGGATAAATTTCTCAGGGTTAAATCTACATCNAAAAAAACACCAAATGCCAAAGAAGCAATTACTTACTGGAATCTTGAGGATAATGACGAATTTGCAAGTTTAATTCAACTNACAATTCAAACAGGTAGNAGACATCAAATTAGAGTCGGGNTATCAAANATGGGAAATCCAGTAGTNGGTGATGAGCAACACGGNGCAACNGGCAACCCTATCGGCAGAATTGCGTTACACGCNACCTCACTAGAACTCTTACANCCGGAGACTGATGACCCTGTNAGGTTCGAATCCCCAATTCCCTTTGGGCCCGAATAAGAGTAGGCCTCAATAACCCTTGGCGCACCCCCCGAAATATGAGTAAGCCAGGGGGTGAGGGGTGGATAGAAGTTCGCGGTGCTAGAACTCATAATTTGAAAGACATAGATGTCAAATTACCNCGTGGCCAATTCATTGTAATCAGCGGAGTATCTGGCTCTGGAAAATCGAGTTTAGCATTTGACACCCTTTATGCTGAAGGCCAAAGAAGGTATGTNGAATCNCTNTCTTCNTATGCAAGACAATTNATCGGNCAAATGAAAAAAGCCGATTGTGACAGTATTGAAGGNCTATCACCAGCAATCTCAATCGACCAAAAGCAGGGAAGCCATAACCCGCGCTCAACAGTAGCAACAGTAACNGAAATAATGGACTATCTNCGATTGATGTGGGCCAGGATTGGAATCCCNCACTGTCCGACTTGTGGTNTTGAAGTTGCAAGGAGAACGGTTCAAGAAATTGTAGACGATATTACCTGGAATATGGAAGGNCATACAATTTCAATTTGGAGTCCAGCAATTCGTAATCGCAAAGGAACCCATGTAGATTTATTCAGACATTTAGTCGAACAAGGTTGGACAGAGGGGAAAATAAATGGGAGAGAAGGATCTTTTGAAAAACAACACAATTTGGATAAAAATCTCCGCCACGATATAGATGTTAGAATCGATAGATTACGCTGTACAAGAGACCGCCGCCAACGCCTTACTGAAGCAGTAGAATCCGCTTTGAGAATAGGCGGCGGAACGGTTGCAATCGAAAGTATAGGAGCGCCTAAAAAAGACTTTGAGTTCAGCGAGGGTTCAAAATCATCCGAAACTAATATGGGAGAAACAATGGTTTGGTCAGAAGAATTCGCATGTGCTGAACACGGTGCTTTCATGCCTGAAATGAGCCCCAGAGTCTTTTCCTTTAATTCACCATTAGGTGCATGTTCATCATGCCAGGGCCTTGGTATTCAAAGAAGATTTAATGAAGATTTATTGATTAATAGAAAGGCAACAATATCAGAAGGATGCGTGATTCCTTGGAGACAATCAATGTCTCCACATTGGTATCGGAAACTGTTAGAGCAAACAGCTTTGCATTATGGAATTCCTACTGATGTACCNTTTTCACAGTTGGATGAAGATTCAAAAGACATCATAATGAATGGGTCGGGTTCGACCATAATCAACTTTGAATTTATTTCAGAAGCAGGCTCTCAATACAAGTATAGCAAACCTTGGGAAGGAGTTCTAGGTCGCTTGCAGAAAACATACACAGAAACAACCTCTAATCGTACTAGAGCCAGATTAATCGCTTGTATGACCGACGAACCTTGTATAGACTGTGCGGGTGAAAAACTCAACCCTGCAGCTAGAGGGGTTACAGTGGGGGGCACTAGATTGCCAGAAATCGGAATGTCCAGCGTTCACGATGCACTACAGATTGTAAAATCATGGAATGGCGAGGGAGACTCTTCTGAAACCTTAGATGAAAGGTCAGCATTTATCGGTAGAGAAATAATCAAAGAAATAGAAGGCAGGCTTGGATTTTTGAACGATGTTGGCCTTGATTACCTTACTTTAGATCGTAGGGCAAATACCCTTTCAGGGGGAGAAAGCCAAAGGATAAGATTGGCTACACAAATAGGCAGCAGATTAACTGGCGTAATGTATGTATTAGACGAGCCATCAATCGGCCTTCATCAAAGAGATAATAGCAGATTACTATCAACTTTGAGGGAATTATCTGATTTAGGTAATACTTTGATTGTTGTAGAGCATGATGAAGAAACATTACGACAAGCAGATTGGCTTTGTGACATTGGCCCNGGAGCGGGCTTAGCAGGCGGNGAAATNGTTGCNAACGGNCCGCCNGCAAAAGCAATGAAAGCGAAAAACTCAATCACTGGAAATTACCTTTCAGGCAAACTCAAAATTCCAATACCAANNCAAAGAACANCNNCGGAAAAGGGATTTTTGAAAGTTATTGGCGCTAGACAAAATAATCTTTCAGACATTGATGTNGCTTTCCCACTAGGCTGTTTAACAGCGGTTACTGGNGTTTCAGGCTCTGGAAAATCATCTCTTGTTTCAAGNATCTTAGCGCCAGCGCTACAAAAACATACGATAGGGTCTGATACTCAACCAGGGGCGCATGANGAGATNGAAGGCATAGAGAATATCGACAAAGTCATCGTAATCGACCAATCTCCAATTGGCAGAACACCTCGTTCAAACCCAGCGACATATACCAAAGCATTTGACGAGGTGCGNAAGTTATTTTCTGAAACAAATCTTTCACGAGANAGNGGATACAAACCNGGCCANTTCTCATTCAATGTCAAAGGAGGAAGGTGTGAGGCCTGTTCAGGAGCAGGCTCAATAAAATTAGAAATGAACTTCCTACCAGATGTTTGGATTACTTGTGATNTTTGTGAAGGTAAAAGGTATACTAGAGAAACTCTTGAAGTTACTTGGAAAGGAAAGAATATTCATGATATTTTGGAAATGCCAGTCGGAGAAGCAGTTGTATTTTTTGAAAACCACAAAAAACTTCACCGCACACTCTCAACCATNAATGATGTTGGCCTTGGCTATATTCGATTAGGNCANCCNGCAACAACCCTCTCTGGAGGGGAGGCGCAACGAGTGAAGTTGGCTAGTGAATTACGACGNCCACCNCATAAGCATACGATGTACATCTTGGATGAACCTACAACAGGNCTTGCGATTTCTGATGTTCAACAACTGATAGATGTTTTACTTAAACTGCGAACACGTGGACATTCAATAATNGTAATCGAACACCANCTNGATGTTATCAAATCGGCNGATTGGGTCATAGATTTAGGTCCTGAAGGNGGNGATAGAGGNGGCNATTTAGTAGCCGAAGGGACTCCCGAACAGGTGGCTCAAGTCAAGGCGAGTTATACTGGGAATTATCTCAAAGATTTGTTAAATTGATTTTCNAATTTAATCAGATATTGATATCTTTTCAGNAGTAGCATTGATGGACGGTCGTCTCTGCCGAGTGGCTGCCCCTAAAGGGGCAGGTGCTCATAATGGCAGAGAACATAGTACGAGTCGAAGTTACNCCNAGGCTNGGAGAAACCATGCGAGATGTTCGCGGCGACCTTGTAAAAAGACGCCTGATNGCAGATCATAACATTGAGTTTGAGCAAGTAAGGTCGATAGTGGGNTATCTTGTAAACAGNGACATTGGNAGCCAAGAAGTAGCGAATAGAATTGATGATTTATTCGTAGANCCAATTATTGAGGTTGGAATAACCGATGAACTTCAATTAAATAATTCAGAATTATTTTCTTCAAAACCAGATATGGTTGTATCAGTAGGCTTCAAACCAGGNGTAACAGATAATCCAGGAAAAGCAGCATTGGACGGCTTTCTAACAATCTTTCCCGAAGCAGGAGGCGATGCAAAAATTTCGACATATCTTACATTTGCTTTTTGGGGNGTTCCTGACGGNGTTGAAATTGAATGGCTATCAAAACAATTACACAATGCACTAATCGAAAAAGCACTCACTTCATCAAAAGGCCAAGANTACCCTGCTATTGAATTCCCCTCGGTNCAGCCAAGCGAATATACAGCTCCAACAATTATTGATTTAGAGGTCCCTGATGAAGAATTGATTAGAATATCTAATGATGGATTACTAGCACTAAATTTAGAAGAGATGCAAGCGATTCAGGCATATTATAGAAATCCAGAAACTCAAGCGGTAAGAACTGAATCAGGACTGCATCCAAACGCTCCAACAGATGTTGAANTAGAATGTCTTGCTCAAACATGGTCTGAACATTGTAAACACAAAATCTTCGCTGCTAAAATCCATCACGTCGATACCGAAACAGGAGAAGATTGTGAAATCAATTCTTTATTCAAGACTCATATCATGAAACCAACCTTCGATATGCAAGCCGAAGTGGATTGGCTTCTTTCAATATTCCATGATAATTCAGGAGTTATTTCTTGGGGNGAGGACTGGTCGATATGCATGAAAGCAGAGACNCATAATTCACCTAGTGCATTAGACCCATATGGCGGTGCAATGACTGGTATTGTAGGAGTCAATCGCGATATTTTAGGAACAGGGCTAGGGGCGCGACCAATAGCCAATACGGATGTATTTTGTTTTGGACCTCCAAATTGGCAAGGAGAACTTCCAGAGAATCTTTTCCACCCTTCAAGGGTACTTCGCGGAGTTCATGCAGGAGTTCGAGTAGGCGGTAATGAAAGCGGGATTCCTACAGTTAACGGAGCGATAGTTTTCGATGATCGCTACATCGGAAAACCATTGGTATATTGTGGAACAATTGGCATAATGCCGCGCAAACTTGCCGATGGANGAGACTCTCATGAGAAGAACCCTCAACCAGGAGATGTAGTGTATATGGTTGGAGGGCGTGTTGGTGCAGACGGTATCCACGGCGCTACCTTTTCCAGCCTAGAATTAACCGAAGAATCGCCCTCTAGTGCGGTTCAAATCGGAGACCCAATCACTCAAAAGAAAATGGTCGACATGACATTAGAAGCGAGGGATGCCGGACTTATTTCTTGTATAACGGATAATGGCGCAGGAGGACTATCTAGCAGTATTGGAGAGATGGCTGAATACACAAATGGTTGTGAAATTGATTTAGCAAAAGTTCCACTAAAACAAGAGGGCCTATCCTCTTGGGAAATATTGGTTTCAGAATCTCAAGAGCGCATGACAATCGCTGTAAAACCCGAAGATGTAGATGCTTTCGAAGCCTTAGCCAAACTGCATGAAGTAGAAGCAACACCNGTTGCTTCATTTACCAATACAGGCAATTTCCATGTCAAATATGGAGAGGACACAGTAGCACTACTGCCTATCGAATTCTTACATGANGGNGTTCCACAATTGCAACTTGAGAGCGAATGGAAGNCACCGATAATCGAGCCATTTATTCCACCTGAATCAGCAGACCATTCAAACATATTATTGCGAATGCTCGCACGACCAAACATTGCATCAAAGGAAACATGGGTTAGGCAATACGACCACGAAGTTATCGCACAAACAGCGGTAAAACCGTTCGTTGGAGTCGAAAGAGACGGCCCTGGTGATGCAGGATTAATCGCTCCAATTCATGGTTCAACTCACGGCATTGTAGTTTCTAATGGAATTGCACCTAGGTACAGTGATATCGATGCAGGAGCGATGGCTGCTGCTGCAATAGACGAGGCTGTAAGAAATGCAGTATGCGCTGGCGTAGATATGTCGAAAATAGCTGGATTGGATAATTTTTGTTGGCCAGATCCGATTGAGAGTTCTAAGACTCCAGATGGCCGGTTTAAACTAGCCCAACTAGTAAGGGCGAATAGGGAACTTGAAAGAATCTGCCGCGCCTATTTCTTACCATGTGTTTCAGGAAAAGACTCGATGAAGAATGATTATGGTAGCGGAGAAGGAAAAATATCAATACCACCTACACTACTATTTTCACTATTTGGTGACCATCCCGATGTAAGATATACNGCTACATCTGACCTAAAGCCGGGAGAGAGCTTGTACTTAATCGGGCAATCAAAACAAGAATTAGGTGCTAGCGAATTAGCTTTCATGCTCCACGAAGAGGGGNGCGCACAAGGAATTGGCGGAGAACCACCTCGCTTAGAAAACCCCGAAATCAATCTAAAATCGTATAAGGCTTTGACAAAAGCAATTCAATCAGGTTTAGTAAGGACCGCACACGATTGTAGTGAGGGTGGAATTGCTGTGGCTATAGCAGAGATGTGCATTGGCGGAAGGTGCGGTGCTGCAATTGATGTAGACGGCCCGGGAGATGCCGATTTATGGGGTCGTTTATGGGGCGAATCCCTTGGAAGAATAATTGTAGGAGTTGACTCATCCAAGTGTGCAGAATTCAAAGAAATGATGCTAGGAAATGAGATAACATATCTTGGTGAAACCACTGATAGCGATACATTAAGAATTTATGATGCTGATGAAACAATCATCGAATCTAATGTTTTGGAGATGACTTCGGTTTGGAAAGGTGCATTGGATATGACAGGAGGTAATGAATGATGGTCGAAACACCAAAAGTAGCAGTTCTGTTTGGTTTTGGAATCAATTGTGACCATGAAACCGCAGCGGTATTTGAGATGGCAGGGGCTGTAGCAGAAAGAGTTCATGTCAATCGATTTGTTAACGGTGAAAAAGACCTAAGCGAATTTCAAATCTTAGCAGTACCGGGAGGATTTTCCTTTGGAGACCACCTAGGCTCGGGTCGATTATTAGGTAATAGAATGCGCTTTGCTATGCGAGAACAACTCTCGGCCTTTGCAGCAGCNGGTAAACCGATAATTGGAATCTGTAATGGTTTTCAAGTACTTGTGAAAACAGGATTATTACCGGGTAAAGAAATACCAGACTTTGTCCAAACNGCNAGNCTNACTCTAAACAATAGTGGACGCTATGAAGACAGNTGGGTAACNTTAGAATTTGATGAAGATAGCCCATGTATTTGGACAAAAAACATCACACGTCTAGAATGCCCAGTGCGTCACGGTGAAGGANGNTTTGTTATGCCAAGCACACAAGACCTCGATGAATTGGATTCAAATAATCAGTTAACAGTTCGTTATGTCGANCCTTCTACTGAACCTGGTAAAGGAATCACTGATGAAAATCTACCATTCCCATTATGTCCNAATGGCAGTATAAGGAATATCGCAGGAATTTGTGANCCAACTGGATTAATATTTGGATTGATGCCACATCCAGAAGCAGCATATGCGAGTTTCCTCCATCCTCATCACACTAGAAAAGAAGTTGAAGAAAANATCGAAGGGGCAGGCATGCAATTGTTCAGGAATGCTGTGGAATACGCAAAGGAAAACCTGTGAGGCCCGGCTATGGCGGCTACCCAAAGCAATCGTTTGGTAAATGGACGATTGGAATATATCGATTCATTACGAGGACTTGCTGTACTGCTGATGGTAATGGTTCATGCGGCTGCTACTTGGTCGCCTAGTACTGCTTCTCAACAAAGTATAATCGGATATGTAGCGGCAGGTCTTGGAGGATTAGCAGCACCACTTTTCGTTGTTTTATTTGGCTGGAGTATTTCGAAATCAGAACTTACAAATCGAAAAATTGCGGTTAGGGCAGGAGTATTATTTGCCGCACAAATATTGCTAAATTCAATAGCACCTCATCTATTCAACNNCTTTACACCAGGTATACTTTCATTATTTGCGATTTTAATTATAACCGCTCCTTTATGGTTGAAAATATCGCGTTGGCAAGTAATGCCCGGACTACCATTTTGGCTTATTCTACTACCTCTCTTGTGCTCAACATCTTTCCTNTTACCAAATNTGATGGGGGGATCAACATGGGATAGCAGAGTTGAAACTAGCAACATTGGTCAAATTATTTCACACTTATTTTTCACGGGCCTATACCCATTAATCCCTTGGCTAGCCTTTGCAATTTTTGGAGCATTAATCGCTGAAAACTATTCCTTTGTCCCTCAAACNGTTTATCGAGAACGTCTAACATGGACAATGATGCTAGGCGGCTGTATGTTTTGTGTAGCATCAATTCAGTATGCCTTGGTAAACAATTTAGATTGGGCAGCCCCAACAGCAAACGCAGATTCAAACAGTACAGTNTTGACCTTTTTCCCCGCAAATGCTGCGTTTTTGATCGCAGCTATGACCGGGGTTGGTTTACTTTGGTTACTTTTCAAAAAGGTTACAAACACAAAGAGCTTAAACATCCTAGGTCAATTTTCTCTAAGNGTTTACATTCTACANTTCATTCCTCTTTCTCTTGCTAGAGATTTTGAAGTAGAATATGAATGGTCGATTATTGGTTCTGCAATAATGGTAATTCTGTACACACTTTGCTGGTGGCCTCTAGCAATTATATGGAATAAAAAGGCCAAGAAATGGTCTTTAGAATATCTATTGGCCAAATATTCTAAGTGATATTATTCTACTAATTCTCCAGTTTGCACCGCCCATAATCTGCTATAAACGCGGTTTAGTTTTACTAATTCATCATGTGTTCCCGACTCAGCAATTTCTCCATTTTCTAAGACTATGATGCGATTTGCATTACGTATTGTCGATAATCTATGTGCAATAATCATTGTAGTCCGGTCTGTGCTTATTTTAGATATTGAACGCTGTAAGGCGGCCTCGGTCTCGTTGTCCACTGAAGAGGTGGCTTCATCTAAAATAAGGAAAGGAGCATCTTTCAAGACAGCCCTAGCAATAGCCAACCTCTGCCTCTGTCCACCAGATAATCTGTGGCCGCCTTCACCGACCAAAGTCTCCCAACTCAGAGGTAAATCTTCGATGAAAGAAATTGCTTCAGCAACCTTTGCAGCCTCTGCAACTTCTTCATCAGTTGCCTCAGGCCTACCATATCTGATGTTCTCTCTAATACTAGCAGGGAATAAGGTGACATGCTGGTCTACCAATGCAATGGATGAGCGTAATGCTTTCAAATTCCAATCCTTAGTCTCAACATTATTCCATGAAATGCTTCCATCTAAATTATCTACGAATCGTAATAGTAATCTTACAAGAGTTGTTTTTCCTGAACCGGTAAGACCGACAACACCCAAGGTTTTACCTCCTTCAATAACAAGATTTAGATCTTCAAAAACAGGGTCTCGGTTTGGATATGAAAATGCAACATTTTTCAAAACGATGTCTAAGGAAGAAACATCATCTGGCAAATANTCTCCTTCCTCGATCGATACTGGAGTTTCTAACAAATCCAAAACACGAGTTGATGATGCCATGGCCCTTTGATACAAGTCAAATGTTTCTCCTAAACGAGTTAGAGGCCAAAGTAGACGCTGAGTCATAAACACCAATACCGAATATGCACCAACAGCCAATACCCCTTCGAGCGCATACCATCCTCCAAGCAATAATGTTGCAGTAAAACCACATAAAATTGCCATACGAATCAAAGGAACAAACGCAGCAGACAGGCGAATCGCTTTTTTGTTGGCCAAACGGTATGCTTCAGATAATTCTTCAACTCGCTGCGCTTCACGCTCTTCAGCGGTAAATGACTGAATTGTGGTCATACCCGAAAGGTCGTTTTCCAATAATGAATTAATTGAGCCAGCAGCAGCTCTTACTTCGGCATAACGAGGCTCTAGACTTCTTTGATATCGGAAAGAACCCCATATGATTACAGGGATTGGAATGATTGCTAGTAAAGCGATCTCCCATGAGATAACCAGGAATACAGCGCCGACAATTATCACAGTTGTAGCCACTTGTAAGAGGTCATTTGCACCTTTATCGAGAAATCTTTCTAACTGATTTATATCATCATTTAGCACTGCCATAAGGTCACCTTTTCTTCTTTCATCAAACCAAGACATACCTTGTTTTTGCACGTGGTCGAAAGTTTCCAAGCGCAAATCGTGCTGCACTGTTTGAGCTAAGTTTCGCCACAGAATACCAAATAGATATTCAAAAATAGATTCTAAACCCCATATTGCAAAGGTGAGTACTGATAGGAAGACCATTTGGTGCCAAGGGTCAATTATTCCATAATCACCTAATAGTGAATCTTCTTTTTCCACAACAATGTCGACTGCCAAACCGATTAGTAATGGTGGAGCCAAATCCCAAATCTTGTTTAATATTGAACAAAATGCCGCTAGGCGCACCGTTGAGCGATGTGGACTAATGTGCCGAAATAAGCGTCGAAGCGGCCTAGTTTCAGCAGTCATATACCCGCGTCATTGTTATTGTTTGAGAACCCTTCTAAACAAGAATAACGACATATTACACGTTTTAGAAATAGAAGAAGTGATTAGTATCACGCTTTCATGCCGAAGGCATGAGCAAGAGAGTAATAGCAACTTTGTTGACTGGTTTGTTTTTGCTCTCAATATGTTCAACGCAAATTCTGACAGTTCCTCAAAAGATTCAATTTGTTGATTCGGATTCTGATGGATTTGATGATATTGAAGAC
>PALS01000010.1 GCA_002706615.1 Methanobacteriota archaeon | reverse complement strand
CAGCCCTACAATTGCTCCACTAGCAAAAGGTATGATATTTGTTAGAATATTTCTTCTTCCCATAACCGCCATTACTTGAAGTACAGCTGCAAACAAGAATACAGCAACACCAATCCAGATTGAAATAGTGCCAATCATTCCAGCAGTTGCCGTATCTCCAACTATAGCACATTGTGCTTCTGCCAGAGATATTGTTTCATTTAATTCATCTGTAGCGAGCGATCCTAAATCATCTTTAATTTTAGTTAGATTTGCGACATCGGCTGTNCAGTTATCATAAGCNNCTTGNAAATCCATAGTCGTAGTATTACANTCNCCATTAATGCATGATGTAGAGGANTAGTCATCCAATCCGGTTTCATTACTAAANGAACCAGTCATTTCTATCCCGAAAACATCAACTTCNAAATCCGCCTCTTCAACNAACCAAGCATCGGTTAANACGCTGTTAACAGCAAGCAACATCCCTAGTACTACCAAGGCTAAAGCCATCTGTGCGGCTGGATTTCTCTCACCCTCAATAGAAGGAGGTGGTGCAGACATAATCGGAGACATTTCGTCGCCCATAGGAGGCCCTTGGTTGAGTCTCGCTGATGAACATTGACCTTGTAAATGTCTCAAGCGTGCTTCTCAGTAAGCCAAGCCTTCACNTCATCACGAGTAGAGAAGCCTTTGCCTTCTTTGGTACCAACAACAATTTCAATCGCAGCTTCTGATGCAATATCTAGGATTCTATCATTAACTGCTCCGTTGATAACTATNGCNAGTGCGCCCTCNGTATCCTTTGCTGCAGATGCGATTTTAGAAGGACCGACAGCATCGGTCATTGTCCCGTCAGCGTTGATGAAAATTGCATTATTTGCTTTCAACTCTTCAAGGTGATCGAAATATTCCTGAACCTCTGCAGGTGCAGATTCTATTTCCACNTCTTCCATTCCTTCCATCCAAGCATCTTTGTTTTGTTCTGCTGGTTCATCAGCAGGTAACTTTGCTGCGAATTTTGAAACNTCTATTTTTTGCGATAGGCATTTTGTCGCGGTCTTTTGTGGTAGTAACTCCCACTCTTGACCAACCGGTGCCTGTGCTACGTAATGTATCTTCAACATTTCATTTAATTGGCGGAATAACATCTCGCCACCACGGTCACCATCTATTGCTAAAATTACATTTCCTTTTCCATTTGCTAGATCAATTAATTCTTGTTTTATATTTCCAGCACCATCGCAACTAATTGCATTCTTNACTCCGAAATTGAGTAGATTACGAACATCATTTCGACCTTCGACAATAATCAAAGAATCACTGGATTCAATATTTGGTCCACAAGTCAATCCGTGGAAATTAGTAGCGGTTCCTACCGTCAATACACTACGGACTTCTTCAATCACTGTCTTAGATGCAGCATCTCCAGTGTTAACCATATCAAGCANAAGTGATTTTGCACGGTCTATTACAACAGTGCGCTTTGTTGAACGCACATCTTGGATTTCACTAACCGTAATTTTTGCCTGGCACGGTCCAACCCTGTCTATTGTCTCTAAACTTGATGCAATAATTGCAGTCTCTACATTATCCATACTACTTGGAATTAGAATCATTCCACTTACCTTTCCGCCTTTGGAATCCATCTCAACATCAACGTGACCGATTCTAGCCGTTCGCTGAAGTTTTCGTAATTCTAATTCATCACCAAGTAGTCCTTCTGTTTGCCCCATGATTGCGCCAATGATATCTTTGCGCTGGACATTTCCATTTACTTTCAGATCAGCTTTGATCAAATATTTCATCGCCTTACTGCCTTTGGAGTTTCCTCCACTATTTTTTTTCGCCATTTGAATTTCTCCTATTCTAAGCCTAAACACTCCCTAAAAAGGGCCTTACGGCACATTTTCCAGGGTGGCCGCACACATTTCGAGAATGATTATAGCAGCCGTGAATCGGATTTGAACAGTCTATCGGACAGACCTCCCCTTTTTGAACCCTATTCTATTTACAAAGCATAAATATTGATTTGCATTGTTGGTGATTGGTTTCAAGTGTAGTATCGTTCTCGCGAGTATGTGGCCGGAGACAATGTGTGCGCACTCGATGTGTTTAGAAGCACTATTGAAGTGATGCTGGAAGATGGTGTTTTGACGCGTGAAGAAAAGCGTCTAATCATCAAACTGGCGAATGCTTTAGGCCTGCAAGACGATGAACCAAGCATGATTTATTCGGCCATTAAAAACGGTGAGAAAATAGAGAGTGGCCATGAAGTTACCCCAAACGAGCAAAGACTTGTTTACACCAGAGTTTTCGAGGTTGCTATTGTAAACGCCTCACTTTCAAGAGATGAGTTCAGAGTCTTAGCACATCTGCGTGAGCAATTTTCAATCGATGACGACGACCATGCCCGAATCGAATCCGATTTACGAGATCTAATCCGCCAGAAAACAGAAGATGAAAATGTGATCGATAAACTTCTTGGAACTCTAAGAGATAGCGTTTCATTAGTCGGTGGATTATTCGACTCAGTCCGCACAAAGAGTACGTGAGGTGACGCTTTGTCAGACCAACTGGACGATATTTTGTCCGAAAAACTACCAAAGGGNCGTAAAGAACTACTCTTTTTGAAAACAGCATATGCCANCGGCGTCGAGGCNTTGGTCAACCGCTCAATTACTGATAAATTACTTATCGACAGCGGTCATACATTTCATATNGGAACAACAGATCCACAGATGCGAAGAATTGCATCATGGTTACTCACTAATTATGAAGAAAGAATCCCAAATCTAATTCCAAAACTTTGGAAAAGAAATGGTCGTGAAGATTTGAAACTTGCCGGTTTACTAATCGCTAATACCGAAGGAGACCCTTGGTCAAAATTTCTTGGATTATTACGNAAAAGAGAACCNGTTGAAGTCTTACTAGAAGTTGCTGAAGAGATTAAACGCTCGGGTAGAANGANTCCACCTGCCGAANCANTAGACNAATGGTGTTCGAAATCTGCAATCCATCATCAGACTTGTATGTTGATAGCGTCTCTAAATCCTGATACTGAATATTTTGAGTTNATTCGTACTGCTCCAAAAGGCGGNGAACTGTTTGAACGTATAAGAAACCGGGCATTAGAGCCGTGAGATACTTGACCCTCCAGCGTTGAGCGTGGGTTATGGCAGACAGATTTCTTCCAGCAGACGACCCTGTTTTGGAGGATGTTCTAAATTGGACAGTTGAAAGAGATGCTTTGGATATTCGCCGCTTGTTAGAATGGCTGCCACAAGCCCGCTCTTCAAAGGAAAGACGGGCGCTATTATCGCGTGTTCATGAGTTACTGAGCGAGGTAGAACTTTCTCTAAACGGCTTAGACGAAATGCACTGAGGTTTGATTAATGCTCACAGGCATAATACTTGCAGGTGGAAAATCATCTCGTATGGGTACGGATAAGGCGTTTTTACATGGCGGGGTTTCTAGGCTCTCCAAAGAGATGCGCAAATCAGGTTGTGGGCGAATCATTGTGATGTGCGGTAGTAGTGAGAGAGAGGAATTATTTGCAGAAGAATGCGTGATAGACCAAGGAGAAACCTTNGGCGAATCTTTGCAGATTTTATTATCGACATTGNAAGGAGAGATTCAACTCGCATCTTGTGATGCAATTCATGCAGATGCAGATTTTTTCTCCACNTTGAAAGGGGTTCCTTTAGACCAAAACGGAAAGAGGCAGCCACTACTTGCTAGATTTGTATTACCCTTGCCGNATACTGATAGTAACAAAATTTCTGATATTTTTGAAACAATCCCTTCCTGTGANGGGGGNATCAAAGCAAGTAATGCCAATTATCCNCGAGATCTAAGGTAGTTGNATTCGGCCAGCGGCTAAATCATCGATGACAGANGGGTATATCTGGTGCTCTTCGACCTTTACTCTCTCAGCTAAACTTTCTTCGTTATCAGATTCTAAAACTTCCACTTCTCTTTGCGCGATAATTGGGCCTGAATCCATCTCACTATCAACAAAATGTACTGTACATCCCGAACGCTTCACGCCTGCAGCAATTACATCTCTGTGTGCATGGGCACCGGGAAAATCTGGAAGAAGAGAAGGATGAATATTCAGAATCCTTCCAGCCCATTTACTAACAAAACTCGGAGTAACTATTCTCATATAACCTGATAATACTACCAATTCGATATCATGAGCGATAAGGGTTTCATGTATTTCTTCCTCATGAACTAATCTCCTTTCAATCCGGTCATCAATTTCAGGTAGTGGAATTACAATAGAAGGTACGCCTAAAGCCTGTGCCTTCAGTAGCCCCCCTGCTTGTGGTTTATCAGAAATCACTACCACACTTTCATGCAAACAACCTTGCTGCTGCTGGTGTTTCAATAAAGCCTCCATGCCGGAGCCAGAGCCTGAAATCAAAATAGCGATTCTCAATGGANNTTCATTTGTACCAATGCGAGGTAAAATCCATTGGTCTGCCATACCGCGGGGAGAGNGTGAACAGACATATGCCTTCGCAACATTTTAGCCCATAATTCATAATGGAGATGTTTTAGNGACAGCCATGAGCGACCGATTAGAAACGGTCGATGCTGTTGTAGAAAAATATGCAGTAGTAAGCAGCCCAATCAAGAGCCGAATATACATCGGATTCGGGTCTTTATTCGTATTATTTGCAATAATTGGTATTTGGATTCCAGGATGGCCAACAGTATCTTGGGCGGTACCTGCAGCATTCCTATTTTCGCTTTCAAATGAAAAATTGTTTAGATGGACTTTAACAAATCGATTTTTTGGAGCNTCTATTTTTGAATACTATGCGACAGGAAAAACTCTTCCAGGCCATGTAAAAGCGATTATTGTATTAATGATCGGANTTATGAGTACGCTTTCAGGATATTTCGTATGGTATGTTTCAACAAAAGGAGATGGAACCTTACTAGACCCCTCATCATGGACGGGTAAGGACGAATATGCATTTGGAACAATTACAATCCTTGCAGTAGGTATTTTGGGAATGCTATATGTGGCAACCNTGGTAAAATCAAGGAAATGAATCTGTAACTCCCATGTTAACTTTCTTTGCTATATTCNNAGTCAGTTAATGACGGAATAATCGATGCCCAGTAAATAGCATAGCAATTCCTCGGGAATTTGCTTCATCTATCACTTCTTGATCTCTAATTGAGCCACCTGGTTGTACTATTGCAGAAGCNCCAGCCTCGGCGGATTGTTCAATTCCATCTTTGAATGGGAAGAAAGCATCACTAGCAAGTACACATCCCTTTGCCCTTTCACCAGCTCTTCTAGCGGCGATTCTTACCGCCTCTACTCTACTTGTTTGCCCNGGNCCAATTCCAACAGTTGCAGTACCTTGGACCATAACAATNGCATTCGACTTTACCTGTTCACAAACACGAACAGCAAATTTCATCGATGCTATTTGCTCTTCTGAAGGTTCGATTTCGGTTACCACCTTTGCTTTGTTCCAATCTATTACTGGCGCTTCTTCAGTTTGTAATAACCAGCCACCTTCGATTGGTTTACGCACAGTTTTTCTGTTCAAGGATTCTAATCTATTATCTGGAGAACTGATTGTTAGNACTCTTCGATTTTTCTTTGCCATGATGACTTCTTTTGTACCAGGCTCGTAATGAGGAGCCATTAGTACTTCCAAAAATAAAGGCGCTAGAGCCTCTGCAAATTCCATTGTTACAGGTTCATTAACACAGATTATTGAACCAAATGCACTTTCAGGGTCACTGGCTAAAGCAGCTTCATATGCTTCCAATTGGGTTTTTCCTAGGGCAGCGCCACAAGGATTGTTGTGCTTAACTATCACACAAGCGTGCGGAGTCTGTGGCCATTCATCAGTAGATAGAGCTCGACACAGCCGTAGCGTGGCATCAGCATCTGAATAATTGTTGTAGGACATCGCTTTACCGCCCTCAACTTTGGCAGTAACAAGAGTTTCACCTTCTGTAGCATCTGGACTAACATATAATGCAGCAGCCTGATGTGCATTTTCACCATATCTAAGAGATTGCATTTTGTTAGCAGCAGCGGTCATTACAGCAGGTAGGCGACGAGATTGTTCTTCGGTAGAATCAGAATCTTCAGGAGCACCGATCCATCTATTTGCTAATTCATTGGCGATTGCAGTATCATATGAAGCGGTGTGCTCATAGGCCTTGAGCGCTAAAGCCCTCCTTCTTTCAAGCGAGACTTCTCCACTTGCTAGGTCTTCCAAAATAGAATCATAATCGCTTGGGTTACAGGCAATTACGACGTTACGATGATTCTTTGCAGAAGCGCGAACCATCGTCGGGCCTCCAATATCTATCATTTCGAGTAAATCAGAATCTTCTAATCGTGGCTTTGTTGCAGCAGCATCAGAAAAAGGGTAAAGGTTGACAGCAACAATTTCAATCGGCGGATAGCCTAATTCTTTCAGTCCTATCGCATCTGCCTCTTGCTCTAGCCGGGCTAATAATGGTCCATGAATCGCTGGGTGTAGTGATTTAACTCGACCATCGAAAATTTCAGGGTGACCGGTGATGTCTGAAACACTGATTACGCTAAGGCCGGCCTCGCGTAATTTACGAGCAGTACCTCCTGTAGAGGCAATTTCGTAACCAAGAGTATCCAAGCCTTTTGCAAAATCGACAATGCCGGTTTTGTCAAAAACAGATAGTAGCGCCCGTGGACGGGAGGTCGACTCCATATCAGTACCAGTTAGAAAGGCATCTTAGCCGGTCTCATGAAGGTGTCGGGTCAATCTCCTCGAGCAGAAATTACCTGGTCGACCCGAAGAAGACTACAAGCAGACTCGCAGGCAGCCGAAATTGCATGAACTAATGTAAAAGAAGGTAACCAAACACCTTCGATATTTGCAGGAGCNCCAGAATGGTCAATTCCTGCATTTAATTTTCCTTTACGATGTAATGAACGCAATTCTAAGAGCGTGTCAATTTTATCAGCACCAGTATTTGCAGCTAAACTTACAGGTATTGATTCCAAGGCTCGACTAAAGGCCTCCATAGCCAATCTTTCTCTTCCACCACAGGTTTCAGCCTCTTCGCGAATTGCCATACTAGCCGCCATATGCAAACTACCTCCGCCCAAAACAATACTNTCTTCTTCCTTTGCTAAACAAGCAGAACGCAAGGCATCAAATAATCCTCTAATAGTTTCTTCAACTACAAATCCATCAGTACCTCCAACTAAGATAGTTGCAATCCCCGAGTTATCTCCCGCTTCAATAATCAGNCGCTCAATAACATCATCATCACCTTCGTGCCTTTGATGAGTGAGAGATTCAATTTGACCAAGACTTTCTGTATTAATATCNTCTAAATGGTCACTTAATTCAGAAGAAGTAGCCTTTGAAATCCCCTCGATAATATCCGATTCTAGATTTCCAATTGCATATATTCCTGCTTCTGCTAAAGCATGTAAGATTCTTTTATCGATATTTTCTGTACAAAATATCGCCCTTGCTCCACTGGAGATTATAATTTGTGCTTTAGAATTTATTTGAGCTTCTTCCGCATCGATAAAAGCCGTTAATTGCTCTGGAGAATTAATTTCTATTTCCGCATCACGAGTAGTTTTTTCAATCTCCAGGGGGCATGTCAAAGTNGCGCATTTAACACCACTAAGTTTTCTTGGCATTCTATCAGATGCAATTCTTTTTTCTAGTACTACGCCTTTGATTAGTTTCGAATCCGATGCGTTACCGTGGCCATACTTTGCCATCCGAACTCTTTGATAATCACTATCAGGAATAAAATCTACAGCATCNGCAATCAATTGGGCCAAATGATCTAATGCACCTTCTGTAGAACGACCAACCAAAGCGGTTCTAGATACTTCAATTAGATTTTCATCTAGAGTTTTAGATCTATTTTCCAAGGTTTGCATAGTGATATCTAATGCCATTTGATAACCCTTAACCAACGTTAGAGGATGTAAAGAACGCTCTAGTAATCTACCAGCCTCAGACATCAACTCACTNGCCAGTATAATGCANCCNGTAACNCCGTCGCCACACGCATTCTCTTGGCTCTCAGCCAATGAGACAAAGGCCTTTGCAGCCGGATGCTTGACCATTAATTCNGCAATAATTTTTGCACCATCATTTGTAACCGCGGTTTCTCCATTTGTTTTGTAAAGCATCTTATCCAAGCCATTAGGGCCAAAAGTTCCTCGCAATACATTACCGAAAGCGGTAGCAGCACTCACTAATTTTTGAACAACTGCGACGCCACTGGTGACCGAAGTAGAACCCTTGGTAATCACCACAGGGCTTTTTCCGGAACCATCAGGAGTTTGCGCCATCAGTCCACGGGGATAGCCCCGCCTTCATCAACCCTGCTTTCAGATTGTAAGAAGCAAAAGCCATCCAATAGCACAGACTACGAGCATTATAGTAGTCCAAAGGAGNTGCTCCATAGCATGTGGAGGCAGCGTGTCTTTTTGGTCGATTAATTCCCTTGNATCTTTTTCCTCATGATGGCGTTGTCCCACAGACCAAGCAGAGGCTGCAACACCCGCGGTTAGAACAGCCATCAAAACAAACATCACTTTAGCGCCAACAGTAGCAAAACCTGAATCGTATAATCCCACCTTTGCAGGTCCAAGTAGAATTACTAAAGCGGGAATAAAGGGTAANACGTATGAGAAAAATAGGCTTGTAATATTGCGNTTTCTTTTAACAGCCTCTCCACTTCCAAATTCATGCCGCCAAACNAAATGCCANCCAGCCCAATCGGTTACAGCCGTTAGCACACTTGCGCCAATCGTCCACAACAATAGGCTCGACATGTAACGGCCAAGAGCAATGATGTTGATGAGGATGTCGGCACAAAATCATCTGCGCCGCTTCTTTTTCCCTCTTTTGCCACGATTATTATTTTCCCATGCCCTCGATTCATAAGCCATCCGATCTTGAAATTCCATACCCCTTTCACCCTGAATTACTACATCATCGGGCATCTCACTTAGTTGAGAGATTGTCAAATGCATTCCTCCAAGTTCATCTTGCAGGGAGCGAATATTTTCTCCTCCCTTTCCAATAAGAGTGGCTACCATACTTTTTGGAACAAAAATCTCAGCAGAACTTTGTGATTTGAACTTCACTCCACACTGAACACCAACCCACTGCCTTATTTTTTGAGCCAACTGGTCTTTTGCTAATGCCGCCATTGGAGATTCCTTGCCACTAACCTTTCCGTCTACTGGTACAACTGCTATTTCTGAACCGAACGCAAACATTTCATGCGTGATTTTTCCACTTGGAAACTCCACTACTTCGATAACTGGCCTAGCCAATTCCTCTTGCATACCACTAGGTGGTTTAACAGTCATTCTCAATTCTAAAACTTGTGAAATCTGCCCTGCTTCTATGTGTAAGATTGTATCTAATACTTGACTGACTAAACCTAATTCAACCTTACCAATTAGTCGCTGAATCGCCTCAAGTGCAGAGTTTGCGTGAGTGACTCCCAATAGTCCAACACCTGCCAGTCTTACATCAGCAAAAATCTCAAAATCTCTGGCTCTGCGAACTTCATCAAATATCACAAAATCAGGTCTTACTAAGAAGATAATTTCTGCAGTTTTTTCCAAATCACCTTCTAGGGGAGCATATTGAGTGATTCTATGCGCCAATTGTAAATCTCTAGGGGCCTCCATTGTCTTGACCATAGCACCAATGTCTTCATCGAGATATTCGGCAATCGCTTGCGCTAAAGTGGTTTTTCCAGAACCAGGCCGTCCACAAATGAAAACGCCTCTATGATGGTCAGAAAGGCGGTCAACTAATTTTTTATCAATCTCATAATCACTTAGAGAAAGTTTGGCAACCGGCCTAACAATAGTTATTTCTCGGGCATCAGCAAAAGGCGGCCAGGCACAAGAAATTCGTAAATCTCCTAGTTGAATTACTTGACACCCCTTGCGATCGATTTCTAGAAAACAATCGCTTCTGTCACGATTTGTTTGAACNAATTCTAACAGCTCTTCCTGCAGTGCTTCTAATCGTAAAGTATCCCATTTTCCATCATCGGCNCCTTCGACATCTGATAGTCGTAAGTTTCCGATTCCACCCGCCTTTGTACGAGGNGGACATTCGGCCTTTAGGAACAATGTGTGAACGTCATCTTCGAGTAGATTTTCAATAATCTCGGGTAGTTCGGGGTGACTTGCGAAGGTTGCCATCACATACTATCGTATGCTCCGAGTCTTTGACCCTTCGCTATCAATTGGTTGCTGGCTCCAATGAATAGTATGTCCACCAGAGGTATGCAGTGGTGGCNGCGCACACTACAATTCCAGAACCAGTAGGCATCCCGATTCCCTTTCCGAGAATCACCAATATCCAAGTAAATCCGACAAAAGAAGCCCAAGACAATATTCTTGTTTTGTTTATTCCAAGTGCTAATTGAACAGTATCCCAATGAATTGCTGCCATAATCATGAAGAAAATTAGGACGAATAAACTTGAAAATAATGCGCTGTAAAATAGCGACTCTGTGGCATAGTAATTGTAAGCCATATTGGCCAATAAAGCAGTCGTAATTTTGACAAAAGGATCCTTAAAATAGACCAATAAATAAATTGTAAAACCCATTGCTGCTAAAGAGATTAGAGGGTTTGCTTGCAAAAATGAATCCATCACATTCGATAATTCCGGAAGAGGCTCCAAAACAAATAATGGTTCAGAATCTTCAGCACTTCCACCGCCCGCCATGATTAGGCGACAAGGCTTCGATTTTTCAATGTGGCCTTGAGAGATGTAAGGAGCGAACCGCTCTTTCGGTCCATCTCACTCCTCTGAGAGCCGCACCATGTTCGGGGACGGCAATCCAATCTCCGCCTTCTTTCTGAGATTTGATCGCATTGAAAAAATGNAGTAACTCGGCTTCTAGAGGTGATTTATTTGATTCACACTCTATTTCAAATTCGATATCATCTCGTAATAACTTTGCACTATTATGAATATTCAAATCAAAAATAATTTTGCCCTTGCTACCAATTAATTCAACCGTACGATTTTCCTTTTTCGCATCCCAGGCTAAATCGATAATACCTTCAATTCCATGCGGGAATTCCAAAATCACTCTTGCTTGAGATTCATCGCCACTAGTGTTGACAGTTGAGGGNTCAACCTCTCCCATAAGATGGCACAATAAATCAATCGCATGGACTCCTAAGGCCTCTACTACATTGCTATTTAGAGGGGTTTCTCTTATGGTTTCACGTGAAAACCGTAACTCTTCCAAACGACCAATTTCACCAGCTCTTAACATTTTTTTAACCAATTTAACCGCTGGATGAAACCTTAGCAATAAGCCAATACTGATCACACGTCCGTATTCAACCGCCGTAGCCAAAACCTGGGCAGCTTCAGCTTCACAACACCCTAACGGTTTTTCGACAAAAACATGACATCCATTTTCCATCGCGTCTCTAGCCTGTTGTGCATGTAAATGTGAAGGGGTTGCAATAATCACTACCTCTGTATCGATTCCATCGAGCGATTCTGCAACATCATCTGCTAACATTGCAGCCATTCTTGCATCAACTGAGGGGTCTACTACTGTGATATGATTGATGACTCCAAGACCTCTTAGTTTTGATAGGGTTTGAAGATGATTCATTCCCCAGCGGCCACAACCGAGCAATGCTACATCAAGCATGGCCCGGCCAGACACTGGTCAGACATCATCATTGCCCTCACTCGAGTCACTATCTGAATCACTAGTTTCGCCAGAACTTCCCGAAGAATCTTCTTCTTCGACTTCCTCGATTTCTACCTCTTCTTCATAATAATAGTAAGGCATACTGACTGGTAATTCAACGGATGCAGATTCTTCCATNGTATCTAGATTAGTAGCAGTAACACCGCCATGACTGACAGCATAGACATAATCTCCCATGAAAATCGACCTCCTAATATTGTATGAATTCCACCAAGATTTACCATCTTCATTNTCATAGAATTGTGAATGATCAACTACGCCATGGATAGAGAGNTNCTCTTCAGTGACATTAACNATAATCANTTTACTAACCCATTGATATTCGCATTGGTAATTATCATCAGAATCGTACCCACAATCATAACGGTAGGTATTGATTGGTACCGCTAACATTCCCTTTGGCTCCCAGTATTGGAAAGCCTTGTGCTCCCAAGTAGCTTCTGACCAAGCCCAATTCCAACCGTCATCGGGGTCACTAACTGGTGTTAGAGAGAGAGTTTCTCCTGCCAAAGGGTCTGAAAAGTTAGAAACATCAAACAGAGATAATCGAGTATGACTCCAATCTAGTCCTAAACCGGTCTCCTCATCAGCAGGACCTAGTCCGATTGTGAGCAAAGCATCATCGGAGAGAGGATGGATGTAAGTGGAAACTCCAGGAACCTCCAATTCNCCCATAATCTTTGGATTTTCATAATCGGAGAGATCAATAGTCCAGAGAGGATCCATATTTCGGAAAGTAACGATATAAGCCCTATCTTCTACAAATCGTGCCGACCAAATAGTTTCATTATACGCAATTCCATCAACCCTGCCTTTCTCAACTAGGGCGTTGTTTCCAAGTTCAGGAACCAGTTCATTCTTCAGGGTAATCACGTGGTTTTGCATTGGTTCAGGGTTTTCCATCCACCATCTTCCCCATTGGCCAGTTGTAGTTGCAACTCTGACAATTCCTTCATATTCAGAAATCGAAAATTGATTTAAAATCGTGCCATCAACTCTTCCAGAACCTGTGTATGAGGTTTCTCCAGGTTCGCTAATGTCAAAGGTGTGGATATTGGTTGCTTCATTCATACCCTCATTATCCCAGAACCACCACCAATCCCAAGCATTTTCAGTGATAATTAGCGTATCTTGCGATGCATAAACTAGCGGCCAATTTCCTACTATGTGGTCTGCCTCAAAATTAAAATCAGTCGATAACAAATCTAATGTGAAAATACTGGTAAATCCTCTGTTCAAGGAATCTTCGGGCGCTGTAAAATCAGAACACTGGTCTTCAGACATCTGATGAGTTATCACAGAATCTGTACCATCAGAATCTATTACCTTTTCATAGATTTGCGGAATAATGTCAGACAATTCTACTGAAGCCATGGTTTCAGAATTTTTCTGAATTGCCGAATTTGCAGCATCAACTCTCATAGAATATCTTTCTGGGCTATCATAATCATATTCCCAATAATCTGCTGGCAATTCTAGCCACGTTCTAATCCCTGGTACATCCATCCAGGTGTGTGTTACGGTTCTAACAGTACCTGCAACCTCGCGTGCAGTCATGTAATGGCCTTCAATATACAATTCACGTTGAGTAGTTGGTTCAGAAGAATTAGATACATCTAGTACAGTGAATTTAGTGAGAGAATTAGTTCTCCAATTATTTGATTCATTCAATTTCAAGGCCTCATAAAGGGCGTCTGATTCGTCAATATTCCATGAAGAAACAGTAGAAATAACCACTAAGTTATTTTCTCCATCTAACATCATGGCAACCGGATTTCCATCTATGGCAATAGTCGATGCAAGAGATAAATTACCAAATTCAGGGATGTCCAAAATGTGTAGCAATCCGCTATCTAGGAAAAAGATATGATAGCCATCTGTTTTTACGAAGTCAGCCTCATCAACACCTTGCTCTTGATTGTTAGTACCTGAAAAATCAACTCCTTCTTGGCGAAGAGTAGGTGTGGATGAAGAACCTCCTGAATCACCAGACGCTTCAGCAACATCTCCATCCATTAACACATCATCTTCCATCCATCCNCCATAGTAGTAGATTTCATCTACGGCTTGCATTAGAGAAGTCTTCGCTTCTTCTTCAATAGAAAGTTTGAGATTTTCTTCTAGTGTTAAGCAATCTTGAAAAATCTCCAGATTAGGAGAACCCAATGTTCGTGACATTTGATCGAAATCATCCACTACATTTTCAATAATTTCCTCTACGTCCTCAACAGCGCCAGTACAGCCTGATAAGAACATTAAAGCAGTCAATAATACCGCTATGCCCGGAGAATTGGCCCTTGCTTCAAACCTAGTCATATAGACGGGACGGGGATTACATATAATGAAGAATTGGTAGGTTGTTTGGACAATTATACCCATTATAATATGAATAACCTGTGTCGAGGGGGGGTTATGACAAAGAGTTCCCGTAACCCATTCAAGAAATGGTTTATGCGCCAATATTGGCGAATGCAACAATCCCAATCTATCATTTCCATGGTTCTTTTGGGGTCTTCGTTAACATTGCTAATATGGCCATATGTCAGGTGGCGCTTTGATGATTGGCCAACTATAATGGGGATACCAACTGCTTATTTTGGGTTATCAGGGATTTTTCTTACTCTTATTTTGGGCGTACTTACCATCGGTTTCTTGTACGATAGAGTATTTTCATTATGGACTGAATTGAGAAGTGTTGATTTAGAAAGAAACCCGTATTGGACCTATGCTTTATCTCCAACATGGATGATGACTTTAGCTACTAATGCCGAGATTCTAAAACGTACATCAAATGGCGATGAAGCCATAGAATCTCATGCAGATTGGATTTTGCAGTGGTGCAAAAAGTATGCAGAATCTGAAATGTTTGGTAGAGCGGTGCAAAACTGGGATAAGGAGATGGGAGAAACACCAACCTTCTGGTTCCTAGATGAGGAAGTTATGACCTCTGCTAGAAATTACAACATTGAAGATGAGGATTAACGATGGGTATCGAAATCGAACGTAGATTTCTTGTCGACGGGCGAAACCAAAAGCCATGGAGAGCACAATCAAAAGGCTCAAGAAATCTGTTTCAGTGTTATCTCAGCAGTGTAGTCTGTAAAGATAACAAGGTCATATGGAATGGAATAGAACTTGTAGAAGATGAAGGGGATTTTAGTGAAATAAAAACCTGGAGATTGAGAACTGAGGATCAAAAAGTTTGGTTGACAGCTAAAGGTCGAAGGCAGGGTGCTACAGCAATAGAATATGAATGGGAGATTCCGTTTTCTTTGTTTGAAAGTTTACAGGGAATCGAAGAACTACCCTATACTCGCAAAATACGGTGGCTATGGCATGGAGAAGATAATTTACTTTGGGAAATCGATGAGTTTTCAGATAAATTGTCTGGATTAATTATCGCAGAGGTTGAGTTGGAGTCAGAACAACAACCGGTCAAAATTCCAGATTGGGCTGGAATGGAATTGACAAATATGCGAGGTTGGTCAAACAAGTCTTTAGCACTAATGGTCAAGGATTCAGAACAGAATTGATTCTAATCAAATCTTCTTCACTCAAGCCGGGGTGAACAGGAATTGCTACTAAGCGGTGAGAAATATTCTCACAAACAGGTAGCTTAGATTCATGTTGAGGGTGGTCGGTAAATACCGCTTGACGATGACATGGAATTGGGTAGTGAATTCGGGCGTCGATTTCAGCCTCGTTTAGCATTTTAATTAATTCTGAAGGGTCTTCACTGAGTATACAAAGCTGATGCCAGGCATGTTCAGCCCCGTCACGAATTTTAGTTGAATGATTAATTTTAACAGAATGTTCTCTCCTTTTTTTAGTCCAATCATCAACATGTTTCAATTGGACNCTGCCTATAGCAGCCATCACTTCACTCATACGTAGATTAGTCCCAAGTTCTACTGCCTCTAACATGTCACTTCTTCCGTGATCTATAATCCTACGAAGNCGAGTNGACAATTCTTCTCGAATAGTGGTAACCATTCCNCCTTCNCCTCCAACAGCCATNTTCTTACTTGGGAAGAATGAAAAACANGCCACATCNCCAATCGAACCAACCATCTTNCCATCTAAAGTCGCACCATGTGCNTGTGCAGCATCTTCGATTAAAGCGATATTATTAGAGTCGCAGATATCTCGTAATNTCGAAGAAAACGGCTGTCCAAAAAGATGTACTCCAATGACCGCTTTTGTCCGTTCAGNAATTTTCTTTTCAACATCATCTGGACAAATACACCAGTATTCATTTTCAACATCAGCAAAAATAGGAGTTGCCCCAGTTAAACTAACACTTGTTGCAGTTGCAATGAAGGTTANAGAAGGNACTATTACTTCATCACCCGGTCCAATTTCTAGNAACCTCATAGCAGCCCATAGAGCGGCCGAACCGCTTTGACAAGGGACTGCGGTCTTAGCCCCGCACCATTGTGCAAACTCTTCGCCAAATGCCTTTGATTCAGGCCCCTTTACCCAACGTTTTGATNCAAAGACCCTTAATGCAGCCTTCTCCATCTCGTCAGTCCAAATTGGTAGTGCCAAAGGGATACGAGACATATCTCGGCGAGAAGCCTCTCCTCCTTGAGTCTGTCCCGCCCANAGTTCGCTCGCCGTCAGTGTCAAGTGCAACACCTGCGTTCGCCGTGNTATGTCCGACGANAAGGCCGCACCATTAAGCGACCTTGTTGATGACATTCTTGAGACTCCAGAGCCTAAGCGTAGGAAGCGAATAAAGGCAAAAGGGATGCTATTAGGNGAGCGTAGAGATAATGGAGAAATCGTCGATATCAATACNGGAGTATTNGCNAGNCATGCTGCAATGCTTGGCTCNACNGGTTCAGGAAAAACNGTNATGGCNAAAACTGTGATTGAAGAAGCAGCATTNGCAGGAATNCCTTCATTGATTATCGANCCTCAAGGNGATCTTGCNAGNTTNGCNATGGGGATTGACCCTAAGGTNTTNGAAGANCANGGAGGAGACGTTGAAAGNATGAAAAANCTNNTCTCTAAAATGGAGGTTAGGATATGGACGCCTTTGCGTTCTAAAGGCCTACCATTGTGCATTGATCCATTCAGCCCTCCGCCTGCCGATTTAACCGAAGAAGAGGCGATTACAGCATGGGATATGGTAGCGGCAGGATTCAGTAATTTAGCGGGTTTTGATGTTGAAAAAACTCAAGGAAAGGTAGTCAAACCTTTCTTGTATGAAGTATTGGTTCATGGTACTCGTTTGGGTCTAGATGTTAGCGATTTCCAAGGCCTAGCCAAGGTAGTTAGAGAGCCGCAAGAAAATTTCACTCGCGCTTTGTATCCTCAATATTTTACAGACGACGAAGATGATGAAGAGAAAGTAGACCCTCCTGCGTGGGACGAAATAATGTTTGAACACGGCCTTCCTTCATATGAGGAAATGCTGCCAAAAACAACTAGAAACGACCTTGCAAGAAGACTATCGGCATTTAGTAGCGGGGTGAACCAACTACTATTTTCTAACGGAGTTCCCATCGATATAGACTCGTTTTGTGAACCTGCGATGCCAGGCAAGATTCCTTTGAATATTGTATATCTTAACACGATACAAGATGAGGCTCAAAAACAATATTTCGTGCAAGAATTAGCGAGAGAATTGTATGATTGGATGCTAACTCAACAGCCGGCAGACGGTGAGTTAAAATTACTATTTTTCATGGATGAGGTAGCGCCATATCTGCCGCCATACCCGCGTAATCCTCCAGCCAAAGACCTAATCAAATTAATATTCAAACAGGCTAGAAAATATGGTGTTGCGTGCGTCTTGGCTACACAAAACGTATCAGATGTGGATTACAAAATACTTGCACAAGCAAATACTACATTCATTGGAAGATTTACTCAGCCACAAGATGTGGAAAAGGTTCGCCATCTTCTCAAAGAAAGTGGAGGCGACCAAGATTTAGTGAAGCAACTTCCAACTTTGGGACCGGGTCAATTTCAGATGGTTGCTCCCGATGTAGACCCAGCGCCTGTGCCAATTCAGTGTAGGTGGCTATACACGGATCATGGCTCCCCTCTAAACGAAGATCAAGTTGAAGATGTAACTACAGATGAAATTAGAGCTTGGGCCAAGGCAAGAAGCGCAGGAAAGGGGCGCTCTCGCGGTAAAGGCGCAGCAGCAGCAGCAGCCCGAGGCTCAAAATGGTCAGATGANTCAGAAGATTCTCAAGGCCTAGTTGANTCTGCNAGGCTAAAATCGGTTGGAGGAATGACNGCTGCAGCCCAAGGAATNGTTGATGATTCGGCATTTGAAGTACGCCTGATGGGNGGACTTTCAGTTCTAAAGGATGGAAGAGACCCNTTGTATGTTATGCANGCTGCAGCAAATACGGTTAGTGCAGTGGTAATGGCATGGACATTAGTGGCACTAATGCTTTCGTGGCGGGATGCTATTTTGGATTGGTGGTGGCTTGCTGGAGGATTGATATTAACATCGGCAGTAGGCCTTGTTATCTCATTAGAAATGTTACTTTCACACGATGCAGAATTATTAAGAAAATTAACAAAATTTGCTCGTACAATTCAGATAATAATCGCAGGATGGCTATGGGGGTTGCTTGCATGGTCCTTCAATGGACTTGATTTGTATGGCGCTGAACCTTTGCTAGAGATAGCGGTAGTATGGATGACACTCTTTTTGCTGATAGATTGGTGGAACCATTTCAANCTAGGAAAATTACAATGGAATGGTAGNTCAGCCCTTTCTAATCTAAAGGGNNTAACCGCTGTACTGACAGACTCACAATTAACAGATATGCAGAGTAATTCAAAGCAAGTTATGGCAGGTCTACGCTGGATATTAGACCTTTTCACATTGACTTGGTTATGCGTTTTACTACTTTGCGAACCGGTCGGATTCTGGGACCGACCTACTCTCTGGCTTGCATCACTTTATGCTCTCGCATTCGGGTCTGAAACTTGGTTGAGATTACGTGGTAAATTACCATCAGCGTAACTTTAAATTTCAGTAATATCCTTTCTTTCGATATTTACTTCTAGGTCTTTAACAGCCTTTTGATACACTTCATAATCCACTTCTCCTGCCTTTACAAGGGCAGAAAGGGACGCTAGAGCAATATGCTCAGAATCGATTTCAAAGTGGCGGCGAAGCGCAGGACGTAAGTCCGAGCGACCAAAACCGTCAGTTCCAAGAATTGTATAATCGCCACCAACCCATTGGCGAATCATATCAGGAACAGCGATCTGATTATCGCTAACCGCAATCGTTGGATGTTTGCCATCTCCAAGTTGTTGTTCGACATAAGGGACTATCCTTTCACTACCCGGGTTGAGCCTATTTGTCCTCTCACACTCAAGGCCATCTCGGCGTAATTCTCCATACGATGTCGCAGACCAGATTTCAGAGCGTACACCATAATTTTCCAAAATTTCAACAGCAGCTAAGAGTTGTAACATAATTGGACCTGAACCAAGTAATCGAACAACTGGGCCATCGCCTTTAGGGGTATTGCGTAGTTTGTATAACCCACGAAGAATACCTTCTTCGCAATCTTTAGGNTTTGAAGGCATTGGGTAGTTCTCATTGTATACTGCAATGTAATACATAACGTCCTTATTTTCCTTATACATTTCATCGATACCGTGTTTGATTATTGTCGCCAATTCATATGCGAATGAGGGGTCATATGCTCTGACGGCGGGATTGGTATGAGCGATTAGAAGACTTTGTCCATCTTGATGTTGCAAACCTTCTCCATTCAGTGTCGTTCGACCACTTGTGGCCCCAATCAAGAAGCCTCTAGCGCGCTGATCTGCTGCGGACCAAATCAAATCCCCAACCCTTTGAAAACCAAACATGCTGTAAAAGATGTAGAAAGGAATTGTTGGACAGCCTTGTGTTGAATAGGATGTGGCACTGGCGATAAATGTAGACATAGCACCAGCTTCAGAAATCCCCTCTTCCAATAATTGTCCCTTCTCGCTCTCCTTATACTTCATCAGAACTTTGTGGTCTACAGGGACATATAGTTGACCTTCAGGATGGTAGATTCCAAATTGTGCAAACAGAGGATCCATTCCAAAGGTTCGAGCTTCATCAGGGACTATAGGAACAACATTTTTTCCAATTTCTTTGTCNTTCATCAGTCCTCGCAAAAGTTGAACAAATGCCATTGTAGAGGACACTTCCATCTTACCTTTCGTCCCTTCATCAAATGATGAATAAGCCTCTTGGCCAGGAGGGTTGAGAGAATGTTGTGGATTACGTCTTTCTGGACAAAATCCGCCTAAAGATGCTCTTCTTTGCTTGACATATTTCACCACATCAGGAACATCTTTTGGTAAAATAAAGGGATATTTTTCTAGTTGCTTATCAGTGAAATCAAGTCCTAAATCATCACGCATCCATTTTATCGATGCCTCATCTGCTTTCTTCAATCCATGAGTTGTATTACGACCAGCAAATGAAGGACCAAGTCCGTAACCCTTGATAGTCCTAGCCAAAATCACAGTAGGCTGACCTTTGTGAGATGTTGCGGCAGCATATGCGGCGTTGATCTTTTCAAAATCATGCCCGCCAACATTCTGTGCTAGTTTCTCTAAGTCGCTATCAGAAAGATGAGACACCATAGCCTTCAACTCAGGCGAATTGAATAATTCTTTTCTGATAGTCGGCCCATCCGAAGTTAAAATTCGCTGCTCATCCCCGTCTACTAAATCTTCCAAGCGTGTCGAAAGTCTACCTTCGCTATCTCGGGCAAAAAGATCATCCCAGAGACTTCCCCATAGGATTTTGATAACATTCCATCCAGAGCCTCTAAACCGACCTTCTAATTCTTGAACAATCTTCGAATTTCCTCGCACAGGGCCATCTAGCCTCTGAAGATTACAATTCATTACCATGACAATATTGTCGAGTTTTTCTCGTCCAGCTAGTGATAATTGTGATAGTGATTCCGGCTCATCAGATTCACCATCGCCCATTGTATACCATACCCTTGAATTGCTTGTATCAGCCAATTCTCTATCGCTGAGATATCTATTGAAGCGCGCNGTATGNATAGCAGTCATACCTCCTAGNCCCATAGANACGGAGGGNTATTCCCAAAATTCNGGCATAAGTCTNGGGTGNGGATATGAGGAAAGTCCAACNCCGGCACACTCTTGTCTGAAGTTTTCAATATTCTCAAGAGTTAATCTACCTTCTAACCATGCTCTAGCGTATATGCCCGGGCTTGCGTGGCCTTGCCAGTAAACATGATCGCCCCACCCTTTCAAATCCTTNCCGCGATAGTAGTGGTTTTGACCTACTTCCCATAGGTGCGAGGCAGATGCAAAGGTGGAGATNTGCCCTCCAATCCCGTCGTGNGCTTTGTTTGCCTTAGTNACCATCATCATAGCATTCCAACGAATAATGCCGTGGAGTTTCTTTTCTAATGCTAAATCTCCAGGATATTTTGGCTGCTGTGATGGATGAATTGTGTTAAGATATGGAGTAGTAACAACTTCCAAATCTATGCCATCTTGATTAGCCGCAGAAATGGTGTCAAGCAACAATCTTCTNGCTCTTTCTGNACCTAATTTTTCATTAACTGCTAAAATAGAATCTTTCCATTCAGTAGTTTGCTCAGGGTCAGGGTCGGGTAATGGATTACGAAAAGGCCCCTCTACCATATCTAGTCCCCTATTTTACGGGGACCTAAGGCTCCATTTCAACACATCGCTTCACTTGTTCATTACACCTTGATACCAAATAGAGATCAATGTTGTCAAATCATCTGGTGAATTACAAACGGCAATATTGTCCGAAATCAGACCCGTTGCNCGAAGGTCTACTATTGTAAAACCATCATGAACGGGAATCCCTTCAAGCGTTTTCAAATGGTCATGATATGCTCCGATTTCGAAAACAATCCAAGGCTCTTTAGTTCCAACCAATGACTGAAACTTATCAGAAAACAAAAAACTAGACAAGTCTTTAGCACTATAAAATGCACAAAGGCCACTAAGGGTTTCTAAAAGCATAGATTGCTCANCANTTAGANTAGGNGCCTCATCAATTATCCTTGACTTAGTCATNGTCAACAAGGGNGCNCCTTCTTCCATTTTGTCCACCGGNATTCTAANGTGAATTAACCACCTCATTTCAAGCCATATGCCTACATGGGAAGTCTGAGGCCGATGGATATGATAGACGAGGATATTCGTTTAGCAGAAACATTACCATCAAGATTCTATACCGAGCAATCAATCTTTGAGTCACAAAAAGACTTTTTTGAAAAATGGCAATTTGCAGCNCATATCAACGACTTGAAAGAAAATAATATCATCCCNTTNGATTTGATAGAAGANGTAAATGGAGAAAGCATGGTNTTGGTNAAAGATGAGCAAATACNTTGTTTTTCNAATGTNTGTACCCACCGCGGGATGCGNCTTGCAACANAAGAGTGCAAGGCCAAGGGACTACGATGNATGTATCATGGTAGGNCTTTTGATTTGGAGGGCAANTTCATCAANATGCCCGANTTTGANGAAGCNATGAACTTTCCAAACGAGCAAGATAATTTGCANNCCTTNCCCNTTTCNGAATGGAATGGTTTACTTTTTTCAGCAGTAAAGGCAGAAAATGAATTTGATATTTCATATCTAAACTCCAGACTTTCTCATTTGGATATTCAATCTTTCACAAGAGATCCCGAAAGAGACCGAGAACATACAATAGANGCAAACTGGGCATTATATTGTGAGAATTATCTTGAAGGNTTTCATATTCCTTATGTNCATCCTGAATTNCATAAGGTANTGGAGCANAGCGAATATAGAGTNGAATGTTTTGANGGTGGNGTTTTACAAANNGGAATCGCCCGAGAAGANGAAGATAGTTTTGAATTACCTACANATTCACCAGANTATGGNATGAGAGTTGCTGCATATTATGTNTGGCTATTTCCAAATTTGATGCTTAATTTCTANCCCTGGGGNCTTTCNATCAANATAGTGATACCNCTCTCGGTNAACAAAACAAAANTCATTTATCGCGGCTATGTAAAAAATCCCGANCTNCTCTCTAAAGGAGCNGGAAAGGAACTAGATACGGTGGAACTGCAAGACCAATGGGTCGTAGAAATGGTCCAGAGAGGAATGTATTCCAGNGCTTATGATAGAGGCCGATATTCTCCTAAGATGGAAAAAGGAGTACACCATTTCCATAGAATGNTGAGNCGTGAAAATTGATTTACAATTCNAGNTTTGATAGAATTTCTGCCANATATTTGTACTCATCTAAATGATTGTATAATTGTGCTGAAATCCGNATATATCTTCCCTTTGGAGAAGGCCAGCCCCACACAGGAACTTGGACNCCATAATCATCTAATAGNGAGTCGTGNAAAGGATCTGGCTCATGAATTGGAATCCCTCCCNTCGTCTCTTTAGAAATCNGAATAGTAGCAATGCTGGCAATCATTTCATCAGGACAAGGAATTTCAGAACCTAATGAGTCAGCAATCAATGTTCTACCTTTCAGGGCAAGTGAACGGTTTGTTTCCATTATATTGTCCCAGNTACCAGCACCGATNTTNGTCATACCNGTAATTACTTCAGGNAANCTACACCATGANGAGATATCTTGAGTACCAGTCCAATCAAATTCATGACGGAATCTTGTAGTATCTCCTAAAGGAAAGGTTGCACCGTGACTTATGCATAAAGGATGAATCTTATCTTGTANATCCTTGCGAACATATAGGAAAGCNGAACCCTTTGGNGCACACAACCATTTGTGACAATTNCCAGTGACATAAGAAGCNCCTAATTTTTCTAGATTAAGAGGNATCATTCCGGGTCCATGGGCGGCATCGAGTAAAACCTCGACNCCCCTNTGTTCGAATTCTTTGCTTAATTCTTCAAATGGCATCCGTAAACCAGTAGGNCTGGTCACAGTATCTATCATTACNAATTTAGTGCGANTCGAAATTTTTGAAATCAATAAATCAACAACCTCGCTATGGCCTGAAATCGGGAAAGGTATAGAGCAAATAACGACCTTTGCNCCCCATCTTTGGGCAACAAAGTCAATCGCATTTCTGCATGCTTGATAGGCATGGTCTGGGACCAATATTTCATCACCCCTTTCAAACACCAATGAACGTAGAATTGTATTTACTCCCGAAGTAGCGTTATCTATCAGAGCCAAATCATCAGCATCACATTTTAGAATCGTGCTAAGAGATTGTCGTGATAACTTTAGAGCAGGCAAAGCCTCCCGCTCAAAAAATCTAACCGGCTCCAATTCTAATCTATTTCGCCATTTCAGTTGTTCATCTAGAACGAAATTAGGGCAAGCGCCAAAAGAGCCATGATTTAGGAACACCACTTCTTCATCCAAACTCCAGAATCTTGCGAAATTGCTTCGCTGGGGCCTTGTCATAGTTGGGGCATATGTTCTAGCCTTTCAATTGTATTGGGGGTTCCGCAATGATTTGAGAATAAATAATTCTCAAAAATAAGCATTCATGATTTTGATAACCGCCGCTTTTATGATAAACATCGACCTACTAGGTTTGCCTATGGGGCTTGACGCATCTTGGTATTTCCTTATCGCTTTAGGCGCGGGATTTGCTGTAGGCCTCAGAGAATTGTTCTTCAAGAAATCGCAGGTTAAACACGAGAGGCCGGTAGAAGATGAGGGAATTGGAGTATTATGGGATACCCTGCCTCCGCAATTAAAAATCCAGAAGGTTAAACTAAAAATTCAGAAAGAAGANATTGCTCCACCGCCGGTGAAAAAAACATACAAATTGAAAAGTATTCAAGACCGTATCGATAAAAAATCACAAGATAAATTAGANCTAACTAGAAAAATACTCAATGCAGATTCTAACCTTGAAAATCTAGAAGCTCATATGGTNGCAATCGCAATAAAGCGTAAAGAATGCTTGGAAGTAGTATCTGCAATCAATTCCTTTAATGCTCAATATGGAAAACCAACCGATGAATCACTATCTGATGGTTTAGATGTAATGGACCAGGATGAGTTAGTAATTAGGATGGAAGAGTTAACTACAATCCTTGAGAATTTACAAAATGAAAAGGTTGAAGAAAAGTCTGAGAAATCCGATAAGAAGAAGGAAATAGATCTCAAAGATAGGGANGAGAAGATATTAGAAAATCTAACTCAAGAAGTTGAAGATCTGAAATTAAGGGCAGAAATTAAGGAAGCCATTGACCGTATTTACAAGGAATTAGACGATGCTATAACNGTCGAAGAATTGGAAGCTATTGATACTGAAGTAGAGAGTTTCTGTGCAACTCGTTCACTGACTCAGTACAAGGAAGAGCGTTTACGAAGAGTTCGTTCAGAAGAAGAATTTTTGAGGCTTAAGGAAGAAATTCCAGAGATAGAATCCTTAGAAACATTGTGNGAAATCGACCTTAGCATGTTTACTCCCTCAATGGGTGCTCGTTTGGATGAGTTAATCGAAACGAGGAAGAATGAACTCATTCTAATGAAATTAGAAGAGATTGAAGGCTCTAAATTCAAGGAACTTGATGAGCTGATTAGTAAGGCGAAATCAGTGGAAGAATTAGATGAAATTGACCTGAGTGACGTTAATGATTCATCGAAGAAAATCTTACTCGGACAAGTTTTCAAGAGAGCCCAGAGATTATTATTCGAAGCAGCAAAGACTGAAATTGATTTCATAGAAAGCCCTCTTGAAATCGATTCAGTAATACTCCCCGATGACCTTGGTCAGCAATATATCGAGAAGTTAGAAAGAATCAAGACTCAACGCAGAGAACTATTGGTCGAAGGAATCCGATTAAGCCAGCAGGAAGAAGCCTTTANCGAGTATAANGCCCAAATAGAAGAGATTTCAGATGTACATGAATTAAGGGAACTCAATTTCTTCAACATCAATATGTCGCAATTAGAGGCATTAGAATTGCTNAGAAGAGAATTGTTAGATAAGTATCAAGAAGATAGTTACTCCAACTTGAAAACAGCAATAGACGAGGCAACAGAACTCGAACATCTTGAAGCGATTGAAATTACNGGAATGAATATTGAGCAAACAGCGGTATTGGAACAAATGTTAGAAGAAACCCGTGAAAGGCTCGGCTTCGAATTTGAATTAAGAGAAGGCTTTGAGGCTGCTCGCCAATCATCTCCTGGTGAAGAAATACCGTTTGATNCATCTGTGGAAAGCGAATTTATTAGCCGTATGGAAAGGTATGATACGAGAAATAGAGCAATCCAGTTTTCCTTGTTATGGAACAACCGTAACGATTTCGATATTTTAGTAAAATGTCCAAGNGGCTCTCTGATTTATTCGGGTCGCGACTCTCCATGTGGCGGGTCTGTAGACTTGGAAATGAATGAAGATAAAGCGGTAAAGAAACCATTAGAACACGTGATATGGGACGCCAATTCTGCATCGGAAGGAGTGTACGAGGTCTATGCTTGGTATCGCGAACGAAAAGCTCGAGACAAGACTGAATTCACCGTTCGTATTGCTGACGGGCCTGATGTTACATACTATAGTAGCAGTATTGGAGAAAATGACAAGATGAAACTAGCTGCAACTATTGAATTAAATTCTGANGANATTAGAAATTCCAGAATTGAAGAAAATGATACGGCCTTCCGTTCAATAGATTCTGCTATAAAATCAGCATCAAATGNTGAGGAATTACCNGAAATCGAAGGNCCAATTCACTCAAAAATGCAACTCAAGGAATTAGAAGATTTACACCANGAAAGAAAAGAATANCTCCTTGGAGTAGAAGAGAGAGAGATTAGAAATCAAAAGTTAGAACGCAAGTCAGAGATCGCTCTCTTGATACGTGCTGCCAATACGATAGAGGAGCTAGAATCTGTAGAAATCTCCGATGTCCTAGATAGAGACGCTTCTAGGCTTGGCAAGTTGGTAAAGAAAAGACGCAAAGCTATCGAGCGCAATGAAGTTAGAGAACAGCGCAGAGGGCTACAGCAAAATTATCAGTCTTTGTTATCTACAATAAATGCAGCAGAGAGTAATGATGACTTGGAAGATTTACCAGAGTTAGAATTATCGGATAAAGACGCAAAGAGAATACATGCCATTTTCGAAGCCAAGGTTCAGAGTTTCATCGATAATGCTGTTCAAATTAGGCAAGATGAAAACTCTGCGCGCTATCAATTATTGATAGATAATGCAGAGAATTTATCAGAACTTGTTCAAATTGAAATTGAAGATGTAAGTGATAAGGAAGGGCGTAGACTGTTACGACTTCTCGAATTGAGGGCAGCAGATCTACAAGCCAGAGAGCAAGAAGAAGTTAGAGCCGAAGAAGCCGAAGAGCGAGTGAAAAAGATGCTTACTGATGCTTTGAAAGGTAGCGATGCGAAGACGACATCAGGCAGCGATAGAGACGAAGAGATAATTCGCAGAATGAGGAGCGAGGGTGCAGAAGATGGAGTGCTTAGCGTATCTCTAATCTGGGATAATCTCAATGATCTCGACCTTCTATTGGTCGACCCTAACGACGAGGTAATCTATGCTGGCAGAAGAATGTCTTCTACCGGCGGAGTTCTTGATGTTGATATGAATTCTAAGCCTCAGTCAAAGAAAGCAATCGAGAATATATTCTGGGAATCATCTCCTCCTGAAGGCAAATACCATGTGTTCGTTCACCACTATCATAAGCATGTAAGGTTGTTTGATAATGACCCTACTGAATACAATATCAGAATTAATTTCGGACCAAATGGTTCAGGAGAAGCACTGCAGTCATCTGGAAGCCTGTCCAGTGGAGACCCAGCCAAACACGTTGCAACATTCCAATACCCCTACACAGCACCTTCTAAACCACGTAAAAAGGTCAAGAAGAGAACAAAGAAATCCGATAAATGATTGAATCGTAAGATATCACTACAAAAACCGGGATTTNATTTATATCTTAGATTGCTTTTGAATTGAATAGTGGCTTATTATGAATCCAGGGTTTGAGATAGTAATTATGGCAATTATGTATGTACTGTTCACCTCATTGATGATCTTTCATGGTGTGATGAGTATCATAACCGGTTAGTGGCTTTAGTAATCTGTNTTGGTACAATTACAACCGATACCGTTCCAATACCAATTGCAAGCATTCTTGATTCAAATAATCAAAGCACACTATAAACAACTCCTCAAGTAGTTGTAATTTTAGGAATCTAATATGGTCAGAGGGAATACTCTTGCCGAGTCGCCAAGAACAAAGGCGACATTTACGATTGTTACAGCCGTGTTTGTTCTGCTTTTGTGGATTGGATTCGCAACAGATCTATTCTTGCATAAAGCGAGTACTGAATCGATTGTAAANTCAGAAAAAATTCCCGACATACTTCTTGGNCTATTTCGAATAGGTGCTGCATATCTTGCATTCCATACAATCTTATTTTGGATGGTAATAAGCCCACGGCCAGGAATTATGTACTGTATTGATTTNGATACTGGAAATGTTGTTAAGAATGAAATCAAAGGTATTGAACGCCTTGTAACATTCAGTAGTTGGCAACTTATTCTCTGTGGAATNTTTTTCTTTTTGTCAGGACTTGTAAGTTGGNTAACNATTTTTGAAATGGAGNNNCCTTCNTNNCTTAATCGAATTATTCCACTTCTGTACTATATGGCNTTGAGTGCTTCGAGCTTGACGGCAATAGTAGTAAGATACGTCATTATTCCTGCAGATTTTAATAGNAATAATCCGATTGGACATTTGTTTTTGAAGCAAGAACAAGTNATGCATAACTGGACNTTAATACTGCTTTCAGTAGAACTCGTTCTTGGAACGATTGAAGTGCTTCCGGAGGGAGTAATACTTGGAGGATTCCTTGGTGGAATTTACTTTTACTTCGCCTACATATGGGCACGTTTCTTTGGTGGATACTTTGTTTATGATTTTATTGATCCAAGGCCAAAAAGTGCACCATACGCGATTGTCGGGTTGGTTATCGCCTTTGGTATATTCTTCATGATAATGTATGCGCTTTATGCAGTGCTTGAATGGAATCAATGGGTTGGAATACCGTTAGTAATGCTCTTTTTACAACGCTCTGTTTTATTCAAACCCCCTTCTAATTGAATCGATGAGGTTTATTGTACTCATCCATGAGGTCTAGAGGGGTTTGATAGAACTCTTCCAAAACAAAATCATAATGTGTGAAAGAGTTTAGGGCATATCATGAGAACTCTGGCTGAGTACTATGCTTATCAGTTTTCAGCGGAGCGATTGTTTGGTCTTCAATTTGCAAGTACTTGGATTAGTTTGATTGCATTGTTATGGCTTCTAGGTTTGTCATATCTGCTTCTTCGTGCTGATTCAAAAAGACCGGAAAACCGCTTTATGGCCATATTAATCGCTTGTGAAGCTTTCAAGGCAGGATTCCTGATAAAAGGAATCACTCCAAGGGGGCCTGATTGGTGGTATATAGACCAGTACCTTTGGAACTTCAATACTTCATTTTTCATTTCGGCACATGTTTGTTCAATTGGCCTTTATCTTTGTTTTCCGATATATTATCGTGTTAAACAATTGTCATTTCTTTACAAACCAACACTACAGCGTCATGCATGGTATGTAATACCATTCTTGACTGTCATATTCATGGTGTTTACCGCTGATTTATGGTTGTATGAAAATTACGCATGGATTATTTGCAATGAAATCGGTGCACAACCTGAGATTCATCAACAAATGGGAATAATAAGCCCATCTATGCAGGAAACGATTGATTCGATTGGAGCCTGTCCAACTACAGGAATATGGGATATTGAAGATACCCCAGTTATTGGATTCATGCTGATAGGACTTTCGCCTTTAATTTCTATTCTAGCAGTTATTGTGATGCGTGCTTCAATGAAGCAATATGCCAATGAAGAAATACCAGATTCCAAGAACAGTCTTACATCTCGTTCACTATATATCGGTTTTCTAGGAAAGGTCATTGGTAATATGTTCCTGTTTTCTTTGATGTTCCTTATTATTCCTGCATTACATGGAGGTTCACCACCATCGCTCGGAGATGCACTTGTTGATGGTCTTGATGAAAATCCAACACTCGCCCAGGTTCTATCTGATTATAGTTGGATGCTTGTAGGTTACATGATGGTATTGCCATTTGCCTTCGAAGGAATGATGTTTGCCCACGCAAC
>PALS01000009.1 GCA_002706615.1 Methanobacteriota archaeon | reverse complement strand
ACGCTTTTTGCATTGGCTCTAGAATAATTGTTCTTGCTCGAACCATTGCACCCTTGATTCCGTTTCTTACCGCAGGAATGGTTTGAGCTGGTCCACGGTGAATTGCGTCTTCGTGCAACTTTGCATCAACCAATCGCACCATCATTCCCATAACAGGTTCATCAGCCATAGGGCCTTTCTTACAAACCTCATTGAAAGATTCAATAATCAATTCACGAGTCTCGTGAAGTCCCTGAATACCCTTTGTATCATTTACTAGAACATTGGTACCGCTTATCGCATAGATTTTACGCATTAGGTCCTTATCCATTCCAAATTCCCCGAACTTTCGACCTACTTCCTTTGAATCTCCAGAACGAATTGTTCCATTTCCGAAGTGACCATCTCGTAATGCCTCGACGACTTCTGTGCTCATCGGTTCTACTTCCATCATGAATCTGTTGTGGCGGTTTGGAGATTTACCTTCAAATGACCTTCCATGATTATTAGATTCAATAGATTCTCGATATACTACAATCGGTGGACTTACCTTTACCTTGATGTTCTGTTCCTCTTCAAGTCTGTAAACAGTAATCTCAAGATGTAATTCTCCCATACCCGCTAGTAATGCTTCACCGGTTTCTTGGTTGGTCGTAACTTGTAGTGACGCATCAGATTTGGCAAGAGAACGTAGAGCATCGATGAACTTTGGTAAATCCTTCATCGACTTTGGTTCTACTGCAACTGTTACAACAGGGTCTGAATAGTGACGAATTGCTTCGAATGGAATAAAATCATTGCTTCGAGAAAGTGTTACTCCCGCAGCAGCAGAGCGAATACCGGTTAGAGCAGCAATATTACCTGCAACAACCTTTGGTACTGTGATTCTGTCGCCACCAACCATCATACTAACTTGCTGAACACGTTCTGGCTTAGCAGCACCAATGGCGAAAACTGATTCTCCTTGATTTATTGAACCAGAATAAATTCTACCAACAGCAACTTCTCCAGCGTGAGGATCCATCCAAATCTTTGTGATCATCATTGCTAATTCAGCCTCTGGGTCACAGTTAACCATAGATTTTCCAATTTCTGAATCCAAGTCTCCAGTCCAAATATTAGGAATACGGTATGGTTGAGCTTCTACTGGACCTGGTAGTTTTGATACAGCCATGTCGAGAAGAACTTCATGAACAGGTGCTTTCCGAGCTAAATCTTTCTGTTCTTCATTGTGACAGTGTTCAAAAATTTCTTTGAATGATATTCCTGATTTTGCCATGTATGGTACTGTAATTCCCCAGTTATGATATGCCGAACCAAATGCAACGGTACCATCAGCAACAGAAACTTGCCACTCTTTACGGAACTCATCAGGAGCGAACTGTCGAATTAATTTGTTCACTTTGGTGATTGTCTCCTTAAATCTCTCCATCATATCTTCAGGAGTAACTTGTAATTCATTGATTAAGCGGTCTACCTTGTTAATGAAAAGAACAGGTTTTACTTTCTCTTTCAATGCTTGACGAACAACTGTTTCAGTCTGAGGCATTGGCCCTTCTACCGCACAAGCTAGAATGAAACATCCATCAACAGCACGCATAGCACGTGTAACGTCTCCACCAAAATCTACGTGACCAGGAGTATCGATTAGATTGATTAGATAATCAGTGCCTTCAACTTCGTGTACCATAGATGCAGAAGCAGCATTGATTGTTATTCCTCTAGCGGATTCTTGATCATCGAAGTCAAGAACACGGCTCTTTCCAGCCAAATCCTCGGACATCATTCCTGCACCTGCAATCAGGTTATCAGAAAGGGTAGTTTTTCCGTGGTCGATGTGAGCAGCAATACACAAATTACGAATTTGAGGTAAAATGTGCATTACTTCTGTTGCTTTCTTGATATTGTCTTCTTTACGGCCCATGGATAATCACCAGACTCTCGTCTTTCTTGGCCACCGATAAGGGGTTTATGAAATCGACTCACATTTAGAAGTTNATTCGGCTTACAGCGAACTACTATTATTTTCAAATTGGGTGCTGGTGNAGTCTNCGTATTTCNTAAAATAAATCCNTCAAATCTGAGCGAATNGATNCNAANNTTTTCTTTAATTCTTCAATNNNTAGTTTCAACTNTTCTCNNGCAGATTTAANNGANGTCCGCATTTTTNTNCTACAATGNTGTAGTTCAAATAGNCAACTTCGCAAAGCATCTCTGCTCTTTTTCATTCTCNCTTCNAAGGANANTGTATCATATTCCCTAGTGCGTAGTTCTTCTATTTCCTTGTTAAATTTNGTATNTATTTTNGCNANNTCAATCGAATGTTTTGGGGTTTTCTTNAGNTTTGATTTTAATCCAAGTAAATTAAATGTCTTAATCCACCATTTTGATGGNTCCATNTGGNACCANCGATGGCCGTTTCTATAATCTGCCTGGAATGTATGATGGAAGTTATGNTATCCNTCTCCAAANGTNAGGAATGCTAACCAAAATGAATCTCNGCTAGAATCTTGCTCCGAGTAGGGTTGTTTNCCCCANATNTGTGCNGCAGAATTTATTAGAAAAGTTCCATGATGAACAAAGACAACTCGTACCAATCCNCCCCATACCAAACATCCGANAGCTCCAGATANNCCTCCAAAGTATAATCCAATTAGCATCGGTAAAAATATCCCTGAAANNGCTCCAATTTTGAATATNTTACGATGCTGCCACATNATNATNTTACTTTTTGTTAAGTCAGAGACATTAGAAAANTCATTCTCAAATTTTTCATCATCAACCATCACCCATCCNATATGTGAATACCANAAACCTCTTGCTGCACTATATGGNTCATCGGTAGAGTCTGTATTTTTATGNTGTGCTCGATGATCGCTACACCATTCNAAAATTGAGTTTTGAAAGCATCCAGCTCCAAAAANAGAATAAAACAAAANCATTGGCCATTTTGCTTCATGNGACCTATGNGAGAAAAGTCTGTGATATCCTACNGTAATAGATAATCCACAACANTAGTATAGAGAAAAAAAGGTAANGAATTCCAGCCATCCNGGATTACCAAAATAATTCCAGTGTAGNNNNACACCNATNATNGCNAAAATNGGNGTNCTGATTAGAAATACTGAATTCAACCAGTTTATNTTGCTTACNGAATTGTAATTCTCCATGACGGAGGNGCCATCGAATAAGACTTATGACAATTGGNCATCATAAAATCATGANAGCACGTAATTAAGTGCGTTANCAATTAACGAGCGCTGGAAGCAATNCGTTGAACTTCTTCTTTCTTACCAACTGCAAAAGANGTAACATCACCCTTAGATGCTTTAGTAATTTCATTAACAATACATTGAGTTAATGANCTCTTTGACTTAGAAGTTCCTTGCTGTGCACCCTTTGCTAAATTAGCAAGAGCAACATCTAGGCGGCGAGAAGGCGAACTGTCTACAGCCTTAGGTTGTGATACAGCTCCGAATTTGATTCTTGTAATTTCTTCCATTGGCGCAGCATGACAAATNGCATCNACAAATACCTGTAGAGGATTTTCATCATTGCGNGATCCAATAGTGTCAAGTGCAGTTTCAAANGCTTTCATTGCACCTTGCTTCTTACCGGTNTATTTTCCTGTACGCATNANTTTGTTGATAAATCGCTCAACTACTGAAAGACGTGCTTTTCCGAACCATGCGTTTGCATGGCGGCCACCAGTATGTGGTACTCCTACAGTTGAGAGATTGATGTAAGGTGCTAGTCCAGGGTCATGACACACGATTGAGGCTGCATCATACTTACCAAAGACAAGAGTTCCGATTCCTGCAATTGGAGCTTCCTCGACAACAGGCTCCTCTTCGACGACTTCTTCTTCAGTTGTCTCTTCGATATCTTCACTCATGAAATCACCTCACCGTACAGGCTTCTCCTTTCGTCCACGGACCATCTCATCTAGAGATACACCATTAACTTGGATAACCTTGTATCTTACACCGGGAATATCTCCATATGAACGACCCATGCGTCCACCGATTCCTTCTACCATCACTTCATCGTGTTCATCAATGAAGTTGATAGCACCATCACCAGGTGCGAATGCTGTAAGTTTGTTTCCATTCTTAATCAATGAAATNTTTACAGCCTTACGAATACCAGAATTAGGTTGCTTTGCTTCGATACCTACTTTTTCGATAACGATTCCCTTNGCTTGTGTNGAACCAGCAAGCGGGTCATGCTTTGCTCTTGACTTTAGCATGCGCTTCTTGTAACGGCGGTCAGACCACCTAAATTTCTGGCGATCTTTTGCCATCTTGGTTCCTGCAAATAATCCACGACCCATGATAATCACTCAGTGAAGCAAATTGCCGACCTACCTCCCCTATTTCATGGTGTCGACTAGCACAATTCACCAAATGGGGNACTATTGGCCATTCTTGAAGTGCCAATGTTCATGGTTATTATCTCCTACGAGTACCCATGGCGTTCCGTGATTTATTGGATTCTGCTCGTACAATTAGTGAGTCAACCAGCGTGCTGCATGGCATCTTTGACAAGTCATGCAGTTTGAACCACCAATTATTGTTGTTTGATAATATCATAGAAGCACCAGGTCATCGCGTAGCTCTAAATCTGTTAACTAGGAATGAATTATGTAAGGGACTTTCGATTGCGCCGGAGGAATTTATCGACTTACTTGGTTCTGCGATGGGAGAATTGGGTGAACCAAAGATTGTTGAATACGGACCTGTACTTGAATCACCTCAAGAGGTGGTAGATTTGACTAAACTACCAATCCCTCATCATTGGCGAGAAGACCGCGGCAGATACATGTCTGCCAGTATGATTATTGCAGAATATGGCGGTATTCGAAATATGTCATTTCACAGACAACTTTTNCGTGACAAAAATCATCTNGTTGCAAGAATNGTTCCTCGTCANCTTCGTACNATGATGACAGCGGCANGAGAACGCGATGAAGAGGTTAATATTGCTATTATNAACGCACCAGACCCTGTNGTNATGCTTAGTGCNGCNATGTCTTTTGATGANAATTTNGATGAATTATTGATNGCCTCTACTTTACATGANAAGGTCTACNATCGTCCATTAGAACTNGTTACATTACCNAATGGAATCCAGGTNCCNGCAGATTGTGAATATGCNATGTGGGGGCGNATAACTACCGAAAATGATGATGANGGTCCATANGTNGATATTACTGGAACAGTTGATGATGTTAGACAAGAACCCGTAATNGAGGTNGANGGAATTACCCACCGNAAAGACCCTATATTCCATGCATTGATTCCTGCTCAAGCAGAACACAAGGCATTGATGGGTCTTCCNAGAGCACCGACAATCAAAGCTGCAGTCAATGAAGTNTGTGAATGNCTNGATGTNCATATGACTGAGGGTGGTGGCGGTTGGCTTGCTGCAATAGTCAAGATTAGACCAGCAGATAGNGGCGANGCACTNCGTGCTATAGAATCNGCTTTNGCNGGACATCGTTCCATGAAGATGGTTACAATTGTGGATGANGACATCGACATAACCGACCCAGTTAGAGTTGAATGGGCCATGATGACTCGCTGGCAACCTGACCGTGATACTGTAATTATNTCAGGTCAAAAAGGGTCTTCACTAGACCCTTCTCGCGATGCGGATGGATTAACTGCCAAAATCGGAATNGATGCTACAATACCATTTGGGATAGATAGGACTCCTTTTACATCAGTACAGTGAATGGCTTTTCGGGGGAATNATTGTGGACAGTGCGGGCCAACTTCAACATCCAAGAAGGAATCTTGGTTCCCGTCACCGTTCTCAGGCTGATAGATTCATAAAATTGGCCAAGAAAGACCCNGAGCGTTCTGAACAAAATATGGCNTGGGCTGAACAGAATGCTCAGCAAGCGGTTTTACATGATTTTACTGATGAAAGAAATTGGAGATGTTTGGCTGAAATNAAGCATATGCTGAATGATGGNGATGGTTTGGCAATGGTATTGGAAGATATCTTTGTAGTACTTGGAAGAGATGCAAATCAATTAGACCAACTTCAAGGAATTAATCATCTGGATGTAGGTCTAGAATTATTGGAAGCNGCCTTTCTNACCGACTCTTTAGATCCAGAAAATTGGTTTGAGAGTTTGAAAGACGGCGAATTAGAATTATTTTCAGAACGTTGCAAAAGATTAGATTTTACCGACCAAAGAGCCAATGTGATCTACGGTCGNCGATTAGAAAGAATTCGTAGTGCAGGTCATATTGAACTTTTCATNGAATTGGTAAAACACTTACTAGCACATCGCCCAGCTAATCATGAATTATGGATGGAACTTGGTCGNTTACATGAAAGAAGAAAGGAAATTGACCAAGCATGGCTATGCTACGACCATGTACAACATCTGCGTCCAACTCAAACGGTAAGAGACCAATTTCTTAATCGTCTAAAAATGGCTATGGATGGCGAAGATGCGATTCCTTGGTCAGGTCCTTCTTTGGAAACACGTGCAGACTTCCTNGTCAAGATGAAGACACTTTCTGCAAATATATCTGAGGTGCCGACAAGTCAAGAAAGCANGGAATCAATCGAGNTTGAAACAGATTCTGATTTGGTAAGATTGCAGAATNTAATAGAAGCNGGTGAGGCTGCAGAAGCATTCTTCATGGCACGTTCATTGCTTACCAATGGAGAGTTATGGGCAGAAGAATGGATGATTAAAGCCCAATCNCTGCTCTAATCTTTCAAAGTCATTATTTCAGTGACTCTATCCGTCCAAGCCACAGCGTCGACACCAGTAGAAATGCTGGCACATAAAGCAGCAAGTAACGCATCTTCAACCTTACTTGGGTTAGAGAGTAATTCTGNAAAAGCATCAGTTCTGTCAATCCTTTTTGCTAACATTACCAANGCACGTAAATCNGGNCTNTCCTCTCCGTTGTANCCTTGTTGTGTNTTTTCAATACACCAATCTAGAACTCCATTTACATCTGTAGGATTNACTCTAAGCACAGGNGCTTCTTCTCCNACAGTTCTTGGCTTATGTTCAGAGATTTGGTCGGCGAAATTTTCAGCCTCATCATCCATGAATGCTGAGGCAACCTCNACAAAGACAGCACCTGCTTCTACCGCCAANTCNGTTTGGCCGGCAAAAATGGCATGTGCATGTGAATTGAATGCATTTCTAGCCGCATCAAACATGTGTCCAAAACCGAGCATNATCTTGGCCACNTGTATTCTTGAAATTGCTATTGTTTCATGAGCATGTCCACCATTCCTGGATATGTCACTATGTACTTGCAAAGCCATCATAGGCTCATCTATCGAAAGATGAAATGCTGCTTTATTCAATAGCGATATGTCATGGTCTCTACTCGCTTTTGCTACCGATTTCAACCTTGTTTCGGCCCACGTCAAATCCTCTTTAGCCTCATCATTTTTTCCTTGNTCAAATAAAACAAGACCACGTTCCATGCGCAATCTNCCTTCCAATGCTAAATCTCTAGTGTCCGGGTCAGTGGCAATTTTCAGAGCAGAATTGATCATTTCAAGGTCTATTTTTCCATTTAATCNAGCCTTTACCAATTCTAGAACTGACTTTTCTGCTATGGTTAATTTNTCATTAACAAATTCGGTAATGTCGCTTTGCAACGCCAATCCAAGTTCGGCAACTCCAAGCCAACTAGTCCAACCCATTTTTTCTAGATATGGCTCAAGTTCTCTTTCACCATTTTCATATGCTTCTACAATTACTTCTGGATTCATACATTCACTCTCCTNGTATTTGCTAAAATATTGATAAAACCGGATTCAGCCGCGATTTTGTCAGTCTTGCCAGTCCATCCAGCAGCACCATCATGNCCTCCTCCTTCACCACCAATCTTCGATGACAATTCTTTCATCATTTCACCAAGATGTATTCCTTCTAATGTCGAAGATCTTGGTGCTCTTGCTGTAAGTCTTGTTTCACCGTCTCTAAATCTTGAAACCAGAGAAACCTCCGCACCAGTTTGCAAAAGAATAGTAGCAACACGGCCTTCTAAAGTTCCCGCCGAAGTATGTACTAGGTTCCACTTCCCTGCATCGGTTGATTGTGATCTTGCCAATGCTTTGATTATTGCACCTCTCTCGCTAGGTGAAGTCTGTTCATTTTGCAACTCTTCGATAAATGACTGATACTCGAAATTCGCTCCGTCCATCAATTCATATCCGCTTTTTAGAGCACCACCATCAGCATGCCTAAATCTTGCAGTATCAGTAATAAGGCCAGCCAATAGCAATTTCCTAACTTCGTCNGTAAGGGTATTTGGGCTGTATTTTGCTAAGTATGAATGAACTATTTGCGTTGTTGAACGTGCATCAGTCCTTACCTCCAAGTCTCCATCGCCAAATTCCCAATCGCATGTAGCATGATGGTCGATAATACAAATCGGAACTCCTTGAGGTAATTCAACACCAATTTGCGAAGGTCCAGCAGCATCTACTATTATGATACCTCCAATATTTTCAGGCCAGTTTGCATCGTTAGACAATTTACGAAATGGAGCATTTAACTCTGTGCATAATCTTGTTGCTAGTCTCCCCATATGTCTTCCACAAGCTATCATTTTNGGATTAGAAGAAGCCAANGCAATTGCAGAACCAATTGTATCCATGTCACCATTATGACCTGTTACTACGGGTACAGCACCTTTACTGGTAGCATTAGCAATCCAATCAGAAAGGTCATTCAAATTTATCCCTCAAGAGAATTTTTTAGTTGCTCATAAGTAGTGATGAGTTCCTTTTCTCTCTCAGTTACAGATTCCACAACCTCTTTCATTTTAGATAATGTATTTTCTAAATCTTCTAGTAATTGTATTCGGTCTTCGACCTCTACTAGTATAGTACCCATCTGTCTATGAAGTGCCATATCTTCTGGTTGAGATTTTACTGCTTCGATAGTACCTTCAATTTCTCGTAATTGCGCGTTTAAACTAGCGACCTGCTGCCTTGCTGCTTGTACTTCGGCCACTACCATTTGCAATTGTTGTCCGCTCTCCATGTTACATCTCACTCCTTGGGGGTTGAAGAATCCATCACTTCGATAACATTCCTCGCGATTACCAATGATCGCAATCTTGTATTCCACATTGCGCGTAAATCTTTTGCTCGAGGCTCTTCTAATTTCAGCGTCATCAAATTTTCACTTACTGAAACATCATGCTCAGTTGCTAAACTTGCTGCTAATGATTTAGCATGTGGCGAATCCACCTCGAGGCGGATAGACCACATTCTTTCTCACTCCTCTTCTTCCAATTCGCCTTCGACTAGGGAACGCTCGTAATCGATTGCTTTTTGTTGAGCGATATATGCCATATCAGCAGTAGTTGCTCCATCTGCATTACGACGAATGATTCTGCTATTTGCATCAGATGCACGGGTATAAGGTTCCCATGCGCCACCAGCGAAGGTATAGTCGCACTTTGAACATGACCAGATCCCTACCGATTTACGTGTAACCTTACGATATTGACAAACCGGGCAGGTGTAACTGCTTGATTTCTTCTTCAAAGCAATTCCAGCATTTCTACGAACGCTTACACCGTATCTTGCGCCAAATCGGCCTGTTGCACCGGCTTTCTGTGTTCGCTTTGCCATATTCATTCCTCCTTAGAGTTCACCAGATTAGCGAGTTCGGCGCAGCGATGCTGTGCGACCTCGAGAATCTCAGCAAATTCGGCCGGCGTGAAAGTTCCCTTTAACCCCTTCTGCAAAGAGTGGAGGTGTCCTTCATCTCCAAGAGTGATATGAATTCGCTCATCTCCGCCCAATTCTTCTTCTTCATTAGCGTCTAAAACATATCTTCCACCAACTCTTGTGAATGAACACATTGTAGGTGTCATAGAAACCGCTAATGGGTAGTCTTCGCCAATATCAAATCTTTCTGCAGGAACTATTGCAGTTCTCAAAGCTGCTATTGCACCAAGAGCACAAGCATCGAAAATATTACCCTTGTCGGAAAGTACGTGAATATCGATCATAATCCCTAGAACCTTTTCTCCAGGAATAATACATAATGCATCCATATCGATACATCCGGATTCACGGATACCTCTATCGACAACTCTACCTAATTCAATAGATTGTGGCGAAGGTGGTCCAGGCTCGTATTTTCTACCAGCAACAGGACGCAATTCTGCACCACACATTAGAGAACCTTGAGTTGGTCTGTCTGGCCAAGGAGTTCGAACTTCGAACTTGACACCTGCATAGATTACGGTGTCGCCCCATACTACCTTTGCACTACCTTCAGCATTGTATAAGCANTCGGTTTCTAGAGTAATTTCTCGACTATCGAAACGACCACGGCCATCTATTCGCATATCCTTTTCTGCTAGAGCAGTCAATTCTTGTCGAAGAAGTGTTGGAACTAGTTCAGGCATTAAGCAGCACCTCCATTAGTTTCTTCATAGCGACGTCTTAGAGCATCTTTCTGAATTTCATGAATNTCCTTTGCNGCTTTCATGCAGTAATCGAGNCACGTGTTATATTCATCAACTGATAAATCACCATCCATCTGTAGGAATGCGATTTCTCCAGTAGTAGGTAGAATCCCNAATGGCAAGTCTGCTTGTCCGTAGTTATCTTCAGCCTTATCTAAATCTAGAACAACGGTATCTTCTATCTTGCCAGCTGCAACTCCAACCATCAAATCTCTCATTGGAATTCCAGCATCTGCAAGAGCAACAGCCGCTGCGGTTAATCCTACACAGCGAGTTCCTGCTTCTGCAGCTAAAATCTCGATTTCTACACGAATTTTTGAGCGAGGAAATCTTTCTACAAGTACAACNCTTTCAAGTGCTTCAGCAGTTACTTTGCTAATCTCTCTTGAGCGTCGATTAAATCCAGGTCTAATTCTATCGCTAGTAGAAAATGGCGCCATATTATAGCGTACATCAATCACACAGCGATCTTGACGCTGAATCTTCCTAGGATGTGCTTCCATTGGACCATATACAGCGCAAACTGCAATATTTAATCCATGTTTTACCCAAGAAGAACCATCGGCNGCAGGTAGAATACCTGCTTCGATTTCCACTTCTCTCATTTCGTCAACCTTTCTTCCGTCAAGTCTCAAACCATCTTCTCTTAGTAATTGTACATCTCCGTATCCACCCATTAGGCAACACCACCTGAAGGAGCATCCTTCATCATATCCTGTAATAAGGAATTAAAATTGGCCATATGGCCTTTTTCACGTACCATTTCTAGCACGCCTCGCATCCATGAAACACCATCTGAATCGCCATCGACCCAAACACGTCCATTTTCAGCAACAATAATTCGGCAATCGCTAGCATCTTTCAAAGCACGAAGGTTTTCATCATTTTCTCCACGAATAATCGCTATATGATTCATTGAAATTTCAGACATCATGCCTTCATTTAGACGTCTCAATCCAACACCCTTCATCGTTAGTACAACCGAATGTGATTCATCCACTTCTTGCACTCTAGCAAGCATGACATCTCCGACATCCATTTGCTCACGTGCAGCGCCGAATTCTACCTTCCAAGGTGCTAAACTCATCGGTAGTAATCCATTGAATGGGCCATTGATCTCAGCAAACCATAAGTTATTTCTTACCGATTCAACGATTCCAATGACCAAGTCGCCTGATCTTGGCATATATGATGCATTAATCGGATTGACCGATAATACGTTGTTAAGTTCCTTAACCCAGCCTAAGCGGGTTGCAATAATATCCTCACCATTAGCGAGGGCTCCTGTTCCTGCGCGATTCCCGTGTGAAGCCCCGATGGCTTCACCAGGAGTCACTAGGCGCAGCTCGGCGCCTTTTTTTGCTCCTGACATTTCTTTGTCTCCAAACCGGCCGACCTGTCGACCCATGATAAAGCGACCGCTTATACAACGATTTACAATTCCTTTACTTCGGCTTCACTTGCAACGCTTTTTACCTTGCCAATCAAACCGTCCACCATACCGGGTGGGCATTCGATTATACATGCCCAATCACCATTAGATAACCATTCTTCCTTGTCTAAATATTTTCTAAGGAATTTAGCCGCTGCACCATATCCAGAGCCAGGAATTCTAAATGCAATTCTAGTTGGTTCAAAAGAGAGTGGTATAAGCGGTTTTAGAGCATCAATCGCTTCTTTNACNANGGCATCTANTTGCTTGAAAGGNTCNATNGAAAACCTACATTCTTCTANNGCTAATTCGATTCTTGTTTTAGGGTGCGGCGCTNTNGCCTTAGGATCAATTGCTGTNGAGTGNATTTCGTGAATAATTTTCTGTCGCTTTTCNTCAACCATNCCTTTTCTTTGATTTGTTGTTAATTGNATACTTCCCCGTGCNAGTATTTGNGTTGCAATCTCCAACATATCNGATGTTCCAAANGTNGAATTAATTGCATCTTCAGTTGGTCTNTCTCCGCCTTTTGCATCATGCCATACCTCATCGGTAGCNAAAAATTCATCCAAATCAACACTTGAAGAATCGCTTTTGAATTTNTCAACTANCTCTGGNTCAACAAGTATTTCGTAGCGTTTNCCACCGTATTCAAGGCGAGCAAGAACAGCTTGGTCTAAACTCACCATGGGTGATTTCACTCCTCAATAGGTTTGAGTCTGTCAATCTGNTTGTTGACNTCAGCACGGTCAAGTACTCGATATCCTTGGTCATCGATTACTGAAACTTCAACAGCNTCNCGATTTAATTCTTGGTCATTAGCATTTCTTAGTGCTTCAAGTCCCAACTTCATTGCTGCGTTTAGTGTCATNCCATCCTTCCANTTATTTTCGAAATAATCGATTACNNTATTCCTTCCACTACCGATTGCTCCAGCNTGGTATGATTGATATGCTCCAGATGGGTCTGTTTCAAACAAATGAATTCCATTATCATCGACTCCACCGATTAGTAATGCAGTTCCGAATGGTCTTGAACCTCCATATTGGGTAAAAGATTGCTTGAAATCACAAATTTTCTTTGTTAAGATATCAACAGGTACACTTGCAGCATACGTGATTCGGTTAATTTGTGCCTCAACTCTTGCACGAGCAACAAGTTGTCTAGCATCAGCAACTAGACCGCTGGTTGCAATACCNACNTGACCATCAATTTTGAACATCTTTTCAATTGATTCAGGAATGATTAGTCGGCTTGCAATTCTCTTGTCACAGACAAGAACAACCCCNTCTCTAAACTTTAGGCCTGCAGTCGTAGTACCCCGTTTTACTGATTCTCTTGCATATTCAACTTGAAATAATCGTCCATCTGGACTGAAGGTTGTAATTCCGTGGTCATATCCTCTTCCGCTTGGCTGCATCGATTGCACCTCAACCCGCTGTCCGAGGCGGGGTCTTATCAACCTTGGCGGGGTGGGGGCATTGTGAAGGTCGCAGTTCTATCAAGTGGTGGNAAAGACAGTAATGCTGCACTTTGGTGGGCGCAGTGTAAGGGTTGGGAGGTTTCTAAACTCGTAACAATGCTTGTAACTGGAGAAGATTCATGGATGTTTCAAGTTCCAGGTACTAGTCTNGTTGAACACCAAGCCAAATTATGTGGTATTGAATGGCTACCTGTTGAAACTAAAGGTATTGTTGATGAAGAAATAAACGATCTAGAAACGGCATTAAGTCAGTTGGAAATTGATGGAATTGTTTCGGGAGCGATCCGTTCAGATTATCAAAAAACTCGTTTNGAAAGAATGTGTGAAAGACTTGGGATAAAATCTTTCACGCCATTGTGGCATCAACCTCCNCATCTTCATATGGATAGTTTGATTGAAAATAGATTCGAAGTGATGTTGACAGGTGTTGCTGCTGAAGGACTTGGAAAGGAATGGGTTGGTCGTATCTTAGATCTAAAAACCTATGGGGAACTAAAGTCTAGTGCCTCGAAATATAGATTTCAAATAGATGGAGAAGGTGGTGAATATGAATCCTTAGTTGTAGCAGGACCNCATATGAGAGGNAGACTGTTATTAGATTTTGAAACTCATTGGAATGGCTCAAGAGGGCATCTCTCAGTAAAGCAAGTTCGCACGCAAGGTTGATGGCCTCTGTACTACGGGACTACTACATGGCATTCTGCCCACTGGACTATCGTTATGGCTGTCANGACTTCAAAGAAATCTGGTCTGAATTAGGTCGGCATCAAAGGCAATTNGAAGTTGAGAGAGCTCTTATTTGGGCTCATAAGGAAATGGGAAAAGTCTCTGAAGCAGATTATGCTAAAGTTGCAGAAATAGCAGTNCCAAGCATTGTNACTAAAGAAAGAGTTTCAGAAATTGAGGCAGAGACACGCCATGATATAATGGCATTAACCAAGGCTATGGCTGAAGCCGCTGGNGAAGCAGGTTGGTGTATTCACTTAGGTGCAACTTCCAATGATATTGTTGATACAGCGGTTGGTTTACAATTACGAGATTCGATAATTCTCTTGCGTGAAAAGTTATGTAACTTGATCTCAGTAACTGCAAATCTTGCTGAAAAGGAAAGAGATACAGTAATGTTAGGAAGAACCCATGGCCAAGCAGCGGTTCCGATTACTTTTGGTTTGAAGGTAGCAGTATGGTTGGATGAAATGCGTCGTCAATTGATACGTCTTGACGAGTCAACACCAAGAATCGCTGTTGGCAAATTTTTGGGTGCTGTTGGAACCGGCGCAGCTCAAGGTGATGGCGCTAGGGAATTGCAAAGGCTAATTCTGACACATCTTGGCTTACAAGTGCCGCTAGCAACCACTCAAGTTGTTGGAAGGGACAGATACATCGAATATGTTTCATGGCTTGCTAATGTAGCATGCACCTGTGAAAAGATACTTCAAGAAATTCGTAACTTACAAAGGTCAGAAATTGCTGAGGCAGGCGAAGGATTTGATGTAAAGAAGCAGGTTGGTTCTTCCACAATGGCTCACAAGAAAAATCCAATCAAATCAGAAAACGCCTCTGGATTGGCTAGAATTGTACGTTCATTCATTATTCCAACTTATGAAAATGCATTGCTTTGGCATGAGAGGGATTTAGCGAACTCCAGTAGCGAGAGATTCACACTATCTCATGCATCTGCACTTTGTGAAGATGTAATATCCAAGACTGCAAATGTTTTGACAAATCTTTGGGTCGATGGCGAAAGNATGCTTGAAAATATTGCAAATCAAAAAGGTCTCGTAATGGCTGAAAAGGTAATGATTGAACTTGTAAGTCATGGAATAGGTCGAGATGAAGCACACGAAATTTTGCGTGCAGCATCTTTTGAATCNATTGAAAANGGTGAAGAACTAATCGATGTATGTTCAAGGACTCCGGCAATNTCCGCAGCATTTTCACCAGAAGAATTGTTAGAAATGTTTGATCCTGCAAATCATATTGGAGTGTCAGGAGAAATAGTNGATGAAGCAGTATCATTGGCTCGTAGTGCCATTGAGTGATTGATTATCATTTTCTATTTCATCAGTTTTCTCTTCAGGTTGCTTCATAGCCAATCGAATAAATATCACAGATATAATTGTCGATATTATGAAAAATATACCGACGTAATTTGAGATATTATACCACATTAGTCCTGCGCCTATTAGAGAAAAATAGGCTACGATTTGGCATATTGCTGATGATTTATTCAATTTGTCAATCATTCTATCGCTGAGATTACCAGCATTCTCCATCAGAAATGTGTAAATTAGGAAATAGATTCCCTGGAATGGTAATGTAGCTGCAATTATGGTCAATGCAACCTCTCGGATAACTTTTGGATTTGCTTCCTGTTCAATACCTTGGAAAAGCATTATTGCGGTATTTGTACCTAGCAATGCAGCCATAATTGCCCAACGCTTATCTTGCGAGGAAGTACGACTCTCAACATTGACAGAATCTTCTCCCATGNCGACTTGTTGATTGTGAAGGGGTTTGTACCTTACGCCAAAATTAGCTCACAACATACGAAGTAAGAGTAGAAGTCCTCCAGTCANAGTAGCTACTATCATCAACAAAATAATCATTGCATGAGGGCCATATTGGTTTTTATCTTCAAGAGCAGTACCCAACAGCCCATCTTCTGTGATAGCTTTGATTACTCCCCCGTTAACTTCTCTAAATTCTGGTAGAGGTCTACGAGGAATTCTTTCACCTTTATTCAACTTAGAACCTTCGCCCATGGTGTCTGCTAACATTCATCGGTCATATTGATTTGCNTTAATCGTTAGAAAGCAATATCAAATATGNCNNNCTCGGNAGTATATGCAAGAGCCAACCGTAGCAGACATGTCAATATCTGACGAACACATAGTTGTGGAACCAAAGACTACCGTTTCATCAATCGCTACTGAATTATCTGGGAATCCACGAAATGCNATTTTGGTAAAAAAGAAAGGAAGTGGAATAATTCACGGNGTAGTAACNTCTCGTGATATATTTTCCAAAATNTCAGAAGGTGCCAATGTGACTAAAATGCGCCTAGAAAAAATCATGCGTACAAATATCATGACTTTCCAAGATAGTACNCCNTTGAAACAGGCTTTNCAGGAAATGTCGAAACAAGTTCCNGATGCTATTGTAATTACNGATTCTGAGGGCTTATTCATGGGATATTTTTCTGCAGAAGATTATCGTGATGCTGCACGAAGATTAGAATCGCATCAAATGATGAGTGCNCGTCTTGAGCGTTCGAAAAATGCNCTTTCTAAAGCTGCCAGTGATGGCGATGAAGAGGAAGAAGAGGAAAATGATCTATTGGATTTATTACTTGGGGATTTTGACGAAGAAGAGGAAGAAGAAATCGCTGCTAATACAATGACATTAGGATAAACAAACTATTGAACCGGTGCCACTACGCTTAACCATGTCTTTATGGCAACCCGAACTGAATTCCAGTTCAATTCACTTGGCTGTAGAGGGCTCATGTGGTGGCTCTTCATTGGGTATACAACTATCTCGTCAAGTAATTTCCAATGGTGGAAGAGTATTGTGGGCTGCCCCTGAATTGCCCGATAGTACNCGCTTTTCTCAAATATTTCATGATATGCCTCTGACTTCATCTTCCAAATTTCATGCTATGAATCTTGTTGGTGCATTTGAACAATCTGTCGATGCATTACTGAATGCTGCAAATATGCTTCCTGGNGTAGAATTGGTTGTATTGGATGATTATTGCCCGGATAATGGAAGGATTCCAAAAGATATAATTTCAAGATTAAACCAATTTATTTCAGATTCTAAATGGACAACATTGTTGATCTCTAAAGGAGGAATCTCGATGGAGAAAAAGGATTCTAATATGGAGAATGTTTCAATTACAGCTAGAGGTAAAAATGATTTGAATACAGATCAAGTATGGCTTTTGACTAGGCCNGAATCAGATTCACAAAGAGTACTATGGATGGATGATAAGCCTGTGAAACTAAGACTTATTGAAGAAGGATTTGTAAATCCAGATTAGATTATTCTTCTTCACCTAACAAAGCAGCCATTTCTTCTAAAGCATCTTCATCAGGTTCATCGAATTGCTCAGGGTTGATTGCTCCACCACTCATCTGGTCTTCACCAGCAATTTTAGGTTCGGCTTCTGCTCGTGCTTTAGCTAAATTTGCACGACCTCGATTTGTCATAAACCAAATCATTGCAAGCAATGAAAGGCCCAAAATTGCATAGGTAATCATGCTGGTAGTGTCGCCGCTCATAATTTGGCCAAAGGCCGGAAGCATTTACCATTTAGGGTTGCTTAGACCAATCTCTTGCTAGATGCCTTCTTTTGTCAACAGGTGGTTGTGCCCATCCTTCAATTGGTGGTTTCCTAGTTGATTTAACCCATAAGTCAGCAGTTACCAACTTACAGGAAGGACACCTTAAACCCTGATTTTTGCCCATTGATTTCATCCTTGAACCACATTCACAAATTGGTCGTTCCATTTTAATAGATTTCAGTACTTTAATTGCTTCTAAATGAATCATTGAATCAAATTCCAACCCAATATATTCGATTGAGTCCCCTAATTGTAACCACTGTGCAATCGAATTAACATCTCCTCCATCNTGAAATGACAAAATAGAATTATTCAATTCTACGTGACCACCTTTTCGTANTTCNATTGTTTCAATTACACATGTCCTTGATTCTAGTATATGGTCGCCACTAGTCTGATTGGTTGAAAATACCATCCATGCTATAATTGGTGCAGTATCTTCATGTTCACTCAAAAGTTTAGTTGCCTTGACACAAGATTCTCTACTATCTGTTCTTACTCCAAACATCACAGGACAANTACCTCTTGGNGCTACTAAGCCTCTGGTTGTTCTTGGATCTCTGCAAAGGAATGTTTCTGGCCATGAATCAACTTCTATAATNGCATCAGGTGAAACAAAGCGCNCATTTTTCCTCCAAGCAATACCTTCCCATGTTACTGAATGTTCTCTCCAGGCACATGCTGCAGTTGCTCCAATTCTTCCACTTCCACCCCACTGCCAACCACCATCTGTAAATCCAAACTCGCCACGTACGGTAGACCAATAGATCTCTTCGCTAGGTTGACTCTCGAATAACACCATTCCAGGATCTGCTGGAAATTGTTGACGGTCGGAGTGATGAGATTTCGAAATTTTTCCTTTCAGNGGTTCTAGATTATCTTTCCAATATTTATCCAGCCATTCAACAATATCCNCATCACAATCAATTTCAACAGCAAGAGCAGCATTACCTCGGGTTCTTCTTGATGCAAATGGCCAAAGCCTAACCAGCCGAGGTTGACCATATTTGCAAGGTAAATTTTGCAACAATTTGTAAAACTCTAGCGTAGTACATCCTTCTTCTAAAGAATCAGTATCGTCAAGACCAAGCCACATCTTAATTCACCGGATTAAAATCATCACCTAAATCATTAGAAATTATTCTATCAATCACACTTGCGATTCCAAGGTTTTCATTCACTTGAAACAGCCGAGCTCCTACAGCCCAACCTGCTCCCATGTCTGATTTNCGGTCTCCTACCATTAAATCCAATTGATGAATCGGTTTTGGNTTATTACCAAACCAATTTAGAGATGTATGGCACTNGTTTCTAACTATCATTGAAGCCTCATTGAGCATACCTGGTTGTGGCTTTCTACAATCGCAGCGATCGATACTGCGATGTGGGCAAGTCATAATTACATCAATTGTTCCAATAAGTTCCTGTAACCGCTGATGTATTTTTTCTAGCATTTCTGGACCCCATTTACCTCTAATAATCGCAGACTGGTTTGTAACTATTACAATTCTATAGCCTAATGACTTGAGAGCCGATATTGCTTCTTTAGCACCCTCTATTACCTCAATTTCATTTGGATGATTTATGTAATTGGGGCTTCCATAATTTAGTACTCCATCACGGTCCAAGAATGCTATAGCACCATTCCATTCGAAATCAGAATCCGGGGGATTCACTTCGACCAATGGCCCCTCCATGTATGGGCCAGAAAGTAGGTGGTTCAAGTGCATTAAGGCGAAGCCATAGATAAAATGTCATTATTGGTTGCAGAATTAACTATTATACTCATTTCATTCTATCCAGAGTTTCCATTCTTCTTCTCCAGTCCTATAGAAATTTGAACCTGATTCCTCAGGCCATTCCAACCACTCATAACCTGATGCATCCTTGGTACCTTTGGCATCAATAGGTGGGCCTTCAATATGTTCTTCAGTAACTTGGTTTTCTTCAACCTCTTCTATAGCATTAGGCTCTTTATCATTGAGAACTGTATCCTCTTCCAATACTGATTCATCTACAGAAATATTATCTGAAATTTCGAATATATCGTCTTTAGATTGTTCATCGTTCCAATCCGTATCATTGACCTTACGATACATGATAAATACCAACAATGAAATCAGAGATATAATGACAAATCCTGCGATCATCCATTCTTGTTGCACAGACCCTTTGGATTCATCCTGTATCGTTTCAGAGGCTTCTTCATCTAAATCTGACTGAGTATTATTGGTATAATTTTGATTATACACTGCACTGCTATTCTGATACTCGTTATCGATGAATGTCTGATTTTCCCAAGTCTCATTTGTATAGGAATTGTTGGTATAACTTTGATTGTAGTATTCATCGGTGTTATTCACGAATGTATTGTTGACCCACGTGGTGTTGTTATGATAGTGGTTTTCGTTCACAATCGTTGTCTCATTGCCAGTTTCACCAACCGAACCTACAGTTCGGATATCATTCTCTGCACAACCAGAAGCATCGACTGTTTGACCTGAAGAAGTGATTTGGCAGAGATCAATTAGGTCAGTAATTCCGTCGCCGTCATCGTCCCAATCCTCATTGAAATCATGACAGCCGTCAGCATCGAAATCGATACTCGGATTTGTTCTCCATCCTAATGGACTACGTGGACATTGGTCATCTACATCAGGTACTCCGTCACCATCATCATCGAGGTCTTCGTCGATATCTCTGCATCCATCACTATCATAATCGGTAATTACTCCGGAACTCCATCGAACGACTCCATCGGGACAATAATCATCTTGGTCAGTAAAATCGTCATCATCGTCATTGGAATCTTCATCAATATCTCTGCATCCATCGCCATCATTATCTGAGCTCGCATTAGATTTCCAACCCAGAGCACCATGTGAACAGACATCATCGATGTCTAGAACACCATCATCATCATCATCATCATCTTCATTTGCATCCCTACAACCATCGGAATCTATGTCGTTATCTGGACTACTAATCCAGTTTAATTCACCAGTAGGGCAAGAGTCTAAAATATCGAGGACAGTATCAGAATCATCGTCACTATCCTCTACTGAATCTTGGCAACCATCAGAATCATGATCAGTAATGCTATCACTCAACCAACCAGTTATACCAATACTGCAAGAATCTGAACTATCTTCGACACCATCATTGTCATCATCTAAATCCTCCATGGCATCTCTACATCCATCTGAATCATGGTCTGTTGTAATATTACTCAGCCAACCAATCTCTCCTTGATAGCATGAGTCGGATATATCTACGATTCCATCACCATCATCATCGGAATCACACAAATCTCCTAAGGAGTCGTAATCTAGGTCTGATTGGGCATTATTGAATATTGAAGGGCAATTATCTAGATTATCTGTAATCTGATCTCCATCTGAATCAGCACTCATCTTTGCTACGAATATGTCGACACTACCTGGCGTATTGATTGTGGTCAAACCAACTGTAGTAGATTCTACAATATCTCCAGCGACTGACAATGTATTATTCGATGAACTTGTTATTGAACGTGCATAGGAATATTCTGGACTCTGTCCTACATTATTCATTTGTGATGCCCAAATCCAACCCCCAAGTGAATTGGCAACTGCAACAAAAGCTCTACCGTTAGATGCAAGTGTATTTAGGCCAACACTAATAGTTCCTGTTTTCATTCCTACAACACCTATAGTGTCATTTTCTAGAGTATCTATGTCTAATACACCATCATAACCTGTGCCACCAAGAGAAATCGCCCAACTCCATGTTCCATTAGATGACGCCTTAACAAGGAAACCATCATCCTGTCCACCTGATTGAATACCTGTATTACTATCAAAGTTAACAGAATCCCTGAAATGTCCTCCGATATATACATCATTATTAGAATCTAGAGAGATGGCTTTTGGATTAAATCTGTCCGAAACTGTAGTCTGAATGTCCCAATCCGCTTGGTACTTTCCAGCCGAATTAACATGAATCAAACCTCCATAATTGAATGATGCACTTGAAGAACTTGTTCCAGTAAAACTACAACTGCTCTTTCCTGCAAAATAGGCACCATATGTAGATGCAGCAACAGCATCGAGTTCACAGCTACTACCTCCATGATGTATCCAATCCCAACCCGCACTACGTTTTGCAATACATCCGCCACTTGAATAAGATTNGAGATTCATGTAAGTGTTATACTCACATTTACCAACTAAGTATAATGTTCCATTTGCATCTAATGCAATTTTTGCTTCTTCATTAACATTTAATGGTAGGTTTTCTGCATGTAACCACCCATTAGTAGAGTTCCAACTTGCTAAGAAGAATTGATTGTTATAATATTCAGTAAGCGAATAACTGGACCCATTAAAATAAATTGATGTATCATATAGCCCGAGAAGATATACTGTGCCGTTTGGNGCAACAGCCATATCTCCGCCTAAATACCATTTTGGATTATCATCACTCAAACTATGCATAACAAAGGGTGCAACTTCACCACCAAGCCAATTACCGTTAGAATCTATTTGAGCGATAAAGAAGGCTGCCCCNTCACCCTTTGGATTGTCACCCATACTAAGTACATGTGAACCTAATCTCAAAGAGTTACTTTGCATAATCCCTGCCACTGTAATTATTCCAGAAGAATTGGAATAATCTATCGCAAATATGGAATCATGATCGGTTGCTCCAACACTTATTTGCCATTGTAATGAATTACCATTATCGGANATATTTGAAATTAGAACTGCTGATGTATCTGTATCGATGTCAGCCTGTATTCCGTTAGTATTNTCATAATCTCCATGTCTCTCCATTGCTACTATCATTTTATTGATTGGTGCCGATTGCCAAACAGCCCCTCCAACAGTTGTATCCATAACCGATGTACAGGTATCTACTTGTCCTGAACTAGCAGTTAATTTGAATAGAGCTGTATTTCGATAATTATGGTCTCCACAGTTGCCCCAAGATGTGGAACCTTCAGTTATGAGTTGAGCATTTGTTTCAGAACCAACAGTCAAAACTGAACCGGTTGAATTTAGGCTTGTCAATGATGACTGATAATAGTTTGAATTATACCTGGCGCAGTAGTTTTGTGCCCATCCAATTGAACCTGCGGATGAAATCTTTGTCACATAAAAGCCCTTCAATCCATTATAACAACTAGCTTGGACAGCACCCCAAGTCATTGTATTTCCAATTTCATACTGGCCTCCAACAAACGAGTTTCCAATCCCATCAATAGTAACGTGTGTTGCGCGGTCACCTTTGATGTAAATTGGTTTCCTTACCCATTCAACAGCATTCATATTAGATCTGATAACAAAACTGTCCAGTCCTTGTCCACCACCGTGAGATACAGTAGATGAATCGAATTGTAATGACGAACTATTGAACTCCCCTACTGCAACGAACTTATTTGAGGGGCTCCATACTATATCGTTCGCCTTATCATCACCTGTACTTCCATATTGCCTAACCCAGCCCCAATTTCCAGTATTCGAAACAGTTGCGAAAAACATATCTGCTCCGCCATTCGATGTGAGATTTACCTGACCTAATTGAGCACTCGGACCATCAAACCAACCAGAAATAATCAATCCTCCAGATGAGTTTACATCTACTCCAGTAATGTTTTCATTTCCACTTCCAGTAATCGAATCTAGAGTCATCCATCCACCACTTGAATTCAGATGGTTTACTATGAATCCATCATATCCACCGCCATTATTTACTGAATGATTACCTGCAGTGAAAACAGTAGAATTGAATGCTCCTACTAGAGTGATTACCTCGTTAGAATCGACAACCATATCCTGAATTTGATCATCACTAGGGCCGCCGATTGAAGTGCCCCAAATCCAATTACCCTGATAATCGAGTTTTCCTAAGAAAATATCGAATCCTCCTTGGTTAAGCAATACATGACTTCCAAGGACTATACTACCCCCTGAAAACACTCCTGCAACGAAAATGTCCCCATCAGATGGATCTACATGAAGAGTCTTGGAAATCGTTTGGCCCGCGTTTTGATCTTTCACGGCCCATTCCCATCCTAATTGATTTAGAGAGCGTCCAGTAACCTCTTCCTGTATATTTTCATCTTGCAATTCAGTCAAATTAGAAAACATCCCTGAAGCTAAAGAAGAGATTAGAAGGAACACGAGTAGTATGGAAGTCCTTGCGGTCGGATTGGCGAGCATCGCTACGGTGACATACTCTTCTCTATTTATCGTTTGTTAGAACAAATTACTCTACGGGTGAATTGAGTGAGACATGTAAAAATAATTCTGATTATAGTTGATGGCTCCAAATTGATAAATCATATTTTCAAGATTCCAATTACTCCGTTCAAATCCCAGTCAATGGTGGGATTTTGACTCACCTAATGGTTCTTTTAACATGTTCATCGAAAGTAAGCTTCTATGTGCATTAAGGCGAAGTTCTTAGATTCTAAGTACAGAAGCGCTAGTTAATGGCGTCCGATTTATTTGTCAACCGTTCCATAGCAACGGTATTGGGCGTAATAGGAATGCTGATCCTATTTATTGCATGGAAAGCACGTTCCCAAAGAGTGGAACCATTTGCACCACTGGGCTGGATTTTAACCGGTTTTTATTTCTTTAATGAGACGCCTTATTACATGTCTCATGAAGACCCAATTTTGACAATTATGTCGGCAGCAACACTTCCTGGAACTATAGCTATTGCATTCTGGGAGCGTCGTACCGATGCTGTCAATGAGGTAAAAGCTCTAAGATGGTTTAGAGGAGCCGTTGCTGCAGCTGGATTGCCCTACCTACTAATCGCTCATATTCCCTGGCTCAACGTTCTAGCAATTTGGTTCGTAGCATGGCAATCAGGATTACTTCTTTCGTTTGCTGGGGCTGGAGATATACGACTTGGAGAAACTATGGTCAATCCTGCCAATGGCCCTTCTGTGAATTGGGATGATTGGGATGGCAATAGATGGTTCTTGAGTGAAGAGATGAGTGAGTTCGCATTTAGTACTGAATTATTACTCCCTGACGGCACTCCTTTGAATATCAATTTCGTACTTGCCTGTACTGCAATCCAAAGTATGATAATTTTCGTTGGTGCAATTTCCGTATTAGAAATTGGCTGGCGCAAAAGGATTAGGGCATTGTTCATTTCTCTGTCACTAATACACGTACTCAACCTGTTTAGAAATGCTGGACTGATTTGGCTCCAAGGCGGTTATCCCGATTGGAGTTGGATGGGATTATCAATATTTGAATTCGGACATGCTTATGCTTCAAGATTTGTCTCGTTAGGAGCGATGTTCCTTTTGGCATTGGTTATTTTTGAGATGTTACCACAAATGCATAAGCATGTACTTACTTTATTGCGGCCCCTTGGTTTAGCACCAGGTAAAAAGTCTCAATCAAATAAGTCTTGAACAGTTATATCTTCTGGCGGAACCTGAACAGGACCTAAGTCTAATGCAGGTGGTACCATCATTTCTTCTTGAGTTGAACTCATATCTAACATTCTTTCAGAAATATCTTCTGAAGGTCTATCCCATGAATTACCNCCACGGCCACCTCTGGTCCCTGACATAAATAATACAAGAACTAGAACCAATATAACGCCTGCAATCCCNGCNCCNGTGTATATTAGATTATTATCGATNGAAGANGCAAAATCAGCATTATCTCCAACACCATCTCCATCTGCATCATTTGTTTCACTAGGATCATCTGGGAAATCATCTTTATCATCNGGAGTTCCATCACCATCCCGGTCAAATGCATCATAAGTGGTAACGCAGGTTTCACTATTTTCGCGAATCTCACCATAATGGATCATCATGTCATTATCGCTATCTATTGCAAAGAAGTCATATTCGTTATTCCATGCTTGACTTGCAAATCTCTCAATAGTAAGTTCAGAAACCATGTGTTGTGCTAAAAATAATTCAATTTCATTTTGACATGAACAGAAAAATTGCTTGAATTCATTAAATTCTAAAATATCATCATCATTCAAGTCAAGCTCATCTAAACCGAGGTCAGGATCGTCATCCTTTTCACCCAATTCTCCATATGATAGTCTGTTTTCTTCTCGAGAAATATCTCCATCACCATTAGTGTCCATAGCAATAAATTCTAGTTCTGCCCATTCAATACAGGACATAAGTTCCTGACGTTCAGGTTCCGGTTCAGGCTCCGGTTCAGGTTCTGGGAAGGGATTGTCAAATTCTTCCCATTGAGCGATGATTCCTACATCTAGTAAGTCTGATTCTGCAGTTAGTGTAATGTCAACTCTTCCCTTGGTCATGAATATCCAAATCTCTTGTTCTGGTCCTCCATAATCACTGATGTATTCGNTGNTCTGGAAATCTGCTTGTCTACCCTTTTCCTCNTCATCCCAATCTTGTTCATCATCCCAGCCACCTGGTCCGAAATCAGCTTCTTCAGCGGTTACTTCTAACTTGACATCACCTTCTCCGCCCCAGGTCATAATTTGCATTCCCATGGCATCTGAAGACCCTAGTTCAATGAAGAAAAACATTTCCTCTCCATCTGGTGCCTCGATTCCAGAGATATCTTCTCCATTGAATAATTGGATTGGCTCACCATCATATGACCAAACATATCTTTCAGTAAATGATGCAGTAATTGTCACTGCACTAAATGATTCTTCTGAGGCTAGCAAAATGTACCATCGGCCTGGAGTTGGATCATTAAATGCAATTTTATCATTTGCCCCAGGAGAGTTAGAGTGCATATCAAAGGTAGACCATGTTGGGTAGTTTTCCAATCTCATCAAGAGTTTTGCTTCACCATCACCATCTGCTAAATCTACTTCAATTCTTTCAGTTCCAATAGGGACATCAATGTAGAAATATTGGTCTAAGCCTTCATAGCCAGATAATGGACCATATGTGACTCCTGCTTGTAATTCAATAGCATCTTCAGGTTCTACATTGTTTGGAGCAAATGTATATTCGACTTCGATAGTAACTTCCTTACAACCTCTCATTGCTGTCATCATGATGTAATAGATTCCAACATCAGCATCGAAGAGTTTGACTTCATCATTATTACCTCTTTCATAAGAACTATCGCTGGTAGGCATTCCATTTGAATTGTCAAATTCATCCCAATCATCAAACCACATTTCTCCTTCATTTGGAATTACCTTCCAAGCAATATGTAGGTCACAATTACCTTCTCCACCGAAAATCTCTGTACGCAATTCTGCTAGAGGCTCTGTAACATTGGTATAGAAATAAAGTGAATCACCGGAATTGTGTTTTATCGTTTGTCCAGTAACCGCAATCCCATTTGTTAATTCAGTCATTTCATCCAATTCAGGGGGTTCTGGCGCAAGCTCCCAATAAGTGTAAATTTCGAGGTCCTCAAATCCAGATTCTGTTGTAATTNTGAACCACCATACTCCTTCTTCTGGCCAGTCAAAGCTATTCCANGACCAGTCGCCATAGGTTTCTAATTCGTAATCATGTTCCCATGTTGATGGTATCTCGTCTACAGACGCGAGAATTTCTATTTCGGATTCAAAGTAATCCTCTTCTTCACTTTCCCAATCAAACATCCGGTATGTCTCGAAATCCATAAACTGAGTATTTTCAGGAATTTCCATGAAGAATAGCAAGGTATCTCCTACCTCTGCATTAAGTCCTCCAATTGATTCATCGCTGAATAGTTGAATTGCTTGAGCGATAATGGAACCATCCGGCATTACCCAAGCTGCACCATGAATTTCCCCATGACGTCCTTGATAATCGTGAGTTGAACTGCCTTCTCCCTCTGGGAAATCCCATGATGATTCATTTGTAGCATCTTTTATCATTAAATCGTCCATCAATCCTCTAAAATAATTGCAGTCACATCCTGCACCCATTCTTCCAATATACAATTCGTCGCATTCCTCACCCGACTGATAACAATCGTTTGAACCAAAGTCGCCAGCCGGAATCATTGCATCTTCTGCACTTATCAATCCTGAAGACAAGTTATCGATGAANAATTCACCACCAATTCCTTCTTCGACAATTACTTTGATATGCGTCCACACATTTTCTTGAATTGATATATTTGAATTAGGATTTTGCGATAGTGAATAATCATTAGAATAAGCGAGATATCCATCGTTTAGGTANAATCCCCAACCATAGTCTCCAAACATGGTTACAAACTGTATGCCATCTGTATCNGGAACATTNACCCATGCTGAAATCTCGATGTGNCCCTCCCATTCTGGTAAATCATCTTCAACCATAATATGGTCATCATCNCCATCAAATCTTAACGCATAGTCAGCACCTTCGCCAACCTCTACCACTCCAAATACTGGGAAATATTGAGGGTCATCTTCCAAATCATTCCATGATGCAGGTTCTATTGAACCCATATTTGTACCAGTGATGTGGACATAATCCTCNTCATCACCATCGCCTGGTTGTCCATCTCCCCAGTTNCGATAAATGAAAGGTGTGCCGTCATGCCAGCGATAATCTCCTTCATCATTTTCATCATTTAGCCCGATCCAAAGGTGACGTATTTCGCTTTCATTATTAGCAAATGTATCGTATAACCATTGGTCTTCTTCAGCATCATCGACGGTTACTAAAAATCCATCAAGACTTCTTGCAACTTCCGCAGCTTCTGTCCAAGAAGATGCAGATAGGAGATAGTATGTGTGATTNTTGGCAGGATTAACCGCTGTTTCAATGACTTGAATCTCTTCAANTTGCGCACTTGCCGGTGTAGAAAGTGGGCTGGCAACAACTGTCAACATCAGNGCAATCATTAGTATAGCCTTAGTATTCACATACTAATGCAACATCTTATCCTTCATCAATCCTTTCTAAATATGTTACATGCCCCGTAGGGGCATAGAATCAACTTTTGCGCTTACCACCGATTCTTAATTCGGTCTTCAAAGGCATCTGATGTTCCCATGCAAATTCCTTGACNATTCTCCATCCCTTTTCTGAACCTTCGTAATCGGTAACATCAATTGTTTTGTTCCGAGTATTAGCCTTGAAAGCTGCTACAGGCTCAGCATTCCTAAATACCAAATAAGCACTACCAAANCCAAATTTCTGTTTCAATACATCGGAGAAGTAAGGNGCGATAGGATCGGAAGGCGGGATCACGAAATCTCTGATAGGCGGTACATTTTTCGCATCATCAAGTTGATCTTTACGACCCCAGCACACTTCGTGCAAATCTTGTATCAAGAATCCTTTAATCAAGGTACCATCTTCCTCAAATTCAGTTAAAATTGCTTTCAATTCCTCTGGTTTGAATGGAGTACCTGCCAAGCGTGTAAATTGCTTGAGAGTGATGACGGGATAATCAGAAACNAATCTTCTAAGATATTCTCTCCTCAGTATAACGGGGTCTAGTCCGACTCTAGGAGTTACACTCCTAAATCCACCTCGATAATCTTGNACCATATGTCCAGACCTTAGTAACGGTTGTATCAATTTTCTAAATGCTGCTCTCTTCATTGCATGCCTTTCCATGAAAATATTCGGGTCTGAATTTTCCGAAAAGAATTGAATAATATCTATTAATTCTTCATCAGGCTCTTGACCTCTTATCGCTAATAATGTTGAGAAATGNTCATAGGAAGCCCATACTTGATGCCCTCTTAGGTTGATACCTTGGTGCAATCTGTGAGCGCTTGCCATATTCTTTATACCAACTCTATACACTTCTGCTCTTCCTCTCAATCCGAAATCATCTCTAACTTCNTGGACACTTTNTAATGCATCTACTTCATCACCAAGGCGTGAATTTTGGTGNAGATTATGTCTGTGGAATAGGGCTCTTTCGGCAATTTCTCGAGGCTGTGGGTCAACGACTCCACCTCTAATCATCCGCTCACCTGCTAATTTGAATCCAATACTTTCCAGTGCTGCTAGGGTATCTGCATCAATTTCTGTCACGGGTTCTCCATTGAATTGAGATAGGACTGCAACATCTACCAATTGGTCTGAATGATTATCCAACAATTTACTAAAAGCCTCACAAAACTCATCCAAATATGCATAAGGAATATGCATATCTTTGATCTCTAGATAATCATTAACCTTGAACATCAATACCTTTCCAATCGGGTCAACACCTTTGAAAACAGGTAGATACCAACCTCTATCTAAAATCGATCTAACCTCCCAAATAAATCTAGAAACATATGGGTCGGATTGGGTGAGAATGCGCAATGAGCGGTCTTCACGTCTAGGTGAATTCAGCCATTCAACTTCTTCAGGTATCACATAGAATGCCTCAGGTTCTGGAACTAGTGCCATGACCTTAGAGATTCTACCATCATTCTCTAATTTCTTTAACGCCATTGCCAATTCTTCAACACTTCTGGACACATAATAACGCAAAGTAAAGGCCTTTACAGGACCAATTCTTTTGATTACATCAACTAAAGAATTCTCAAAAGTTTCGGGTTCATAAACTTGGTAAACACGGTGGAATAAAGATAATCTTCTCCTTCTACCTACTACGTCCTCAAATTGTTTGACAACGCAAAGTTGCCTTTCCAAATTGGCTAGAGCATTTTTCAAATCTCTTTGTAATGATTTGTGGTCATCTCCTTTCGGGAAATCTGCAAGTATTTCTTGTCGAGTAAGATTCTCTCCCTTTGGAATCTTCTCGAGTAGCAACTTTTCCATCTCTCCAAGCCATGGTTCTGGTTTCATTCCCAATA
>PALS01000008.1 GCA_002706615.1 Methanobacteriota archaeon | reverse complement strand
CGGGTATGATGCCATCAAAGAATGTCAAAAAGAAAGGTTATGCAGAAGTGATTTATCTTGATGCTGTCGAGCATAAATACATCGAAGAAGTCGGTGCTGCAAACTTCTTTTGTGTGAAAGATAAGGTACTGTATACCCCTGAATTAACTGGTACTATTTTACCAGGAATCACCAGAGCCTCAATCATTGATTTGGCTAGACACCGCGGATATGAAGTTCATGAAGCAAAGGTAAGCGCAGAATTTGCTATGGATGCAGATGAGGCTTTTTGTTGCGGAACTGCGGCAGTAATTTCTCCAATAGGTTCAATCACTCAAGGTGAATCTGTAAAGGTCTACATGGACCGAGAGATCGGACCGATTACTCGAGAATTGTATAACGCACTGGTAGAGATACAAACCGAGTCATCACAAGACGAGTTTGGCTGGATGCATCCAGTCGATTTGGATTGATTTCCTCTCTTGTAGTTCTGCATAATGGGTGAGCAAAGGGTAGGCAGTGTACTGGGGGGACTGAACACCCATTGTACTCCTCCATAATGTCTTGAGGGGATTCGGATGAACCCTCTGAAACTATCCGAATTCGATTCAAGTACCACCGATACTTGAAGATAAATATGACAATATCATCAATAAAAGAATGAATGCAACAATTGCCAAAAAGATGAGTGATATTATCCCATAACCCATTAATTCTGACAAATTTAATTCACGCTTTGGGTTGTTGTCTTGCTTGTTACTTTTTTCTAAGACATCTGGTTTAATCTCAACAGATGTTATGGCTTGAAAAATTAGAACCCAAGAAACTGCAAACATCGCCATTGTGAAACAGAAAAAATCATTTCCAAAGAAAAATAGTACCAATGCGGTCCATAACAAAAAGAAGAAACCTATCAACGCCTTAAAAAATCGATTGTTTGTTTCAGTACTGGCTGATTCAACTCTAGGCGCCTCCACAATTCGAGGTTTTTCTAAAATGGTTTAACGATTGGCCCGACACCCTTTCGATAGAGGCTTAATTTGTAAAATCGCTTAGAAAATCCCACATCAGTTGATAGGTAGCAGTTCCGTCTACTTCATTGGGCCAAGAATGCTCATGAGCCTCCATTCCATAATGCTCGATTCTAACGTCTCCATCACAATCGCTGTAAACTATGTGTTCTACTTCATCCCCGTCGAACAAATGAGCATGAGTATTTTCATTTTGACAATTAGATTTTTGACCCCAATAATCAATCATTCCAGGTATGTTACTCATCGTACCAACCCCTTCCATTTCACCATCTTTCCAATCCCAATCTTCATCGTAATCAATGATATAATCTAATTTCCCATGAATGTGCATTACAGCCATACTCCCGGTTAGGTCACAAGTTTCAGGATTAACCGGCATGGTTCCAGCAAAAGATGCAACTGCGGCAAATCTGTTATTTAATTGGCATGCGATTTCATATGTATACATAGAACCCAATGAATAACCAATAGCATACAATCTGTCATCATCTATACAATACGCCTTGGACAACTCGTCAATTATCGATTCTGAAAAATCATTATCATCTCTAGATGTTGCTGCTGTATTGAGGAACCAATCACCCTCAGCAGGAGTTCTGTCATCTTCGGCAATCGCATAGACCATGATGAATTTTTCTTGCTCTCCTAATTGGTCAAATTGATTTTGCTGATCAAAATCTTCTCCAGCACCACCTCCTCCATGAAACGCGATTATTACTGCAAGTTCAGTTCCTGCATCAGAGTTTGGAACTGATAATCTAAACAATCTCTCTACTCCATCAACCAATACCGAAGTAACTGATTGAGTAATCGATTGCGAAGGCTGTAAACAAGGGTTTTCGACCTCAATTAATGATTCACCTTGCAATTCTATGTCATCATCAGATAACTCAGTACAGCCCGAAAGTGGCAAAGTGACTAGGATAAATACTATCAAAAAAATCCGTTTATAACTCAACATAGATATACCCCGCATCATTTCTAAAAGGCCATTGAATAAGCATCTTCCGCACGTTCAAATTGTAGCGGTACTAAAATTTCAGGGAGTTCAGCATCTATTCCATACTCAGCGACATTACTACCCCACTCGACAAGAGCGTCATAATGCTCATAGCTGTTGAGTTTACCTAACCAAATATTGCCATTTTTCGTTTTCAATAATGAAACATTGTGCATGCTACAAGGGCCCAAACAGCCAGATATAGTGAGTTTAACATGCTCTTCTAAACCACTCTTTTCCCAAGCGGACTTCAAGGCATCCACAGGAACTTCATTGTGACCCTTCTCGATTTTACCACAACAACAGCCTTTGCAGACAATAACACTAGCAGACATAATATCAACTCATATACGGAAAACAGCATTGGTCTTGTTCACATTTTACTGCGAACAAAATCATCATTATCGATAGGAACCCACACATTAGATTTTTCTTCATTCTGAATTTCTACTCTATACGGATTACCCTGGTCCCAACATTTCAGAATCTTACCTTCAGTAAATTCTCCTATATTTGCGAAAACAGTATCTCCTACATTGAAGCGGAGATCTTCTGCTNTACAATCCATCAATCCTGACTGGAGCGCTTCATGATCGAGGTCTCGACCAATGAATACGAAACGACACTCGCGTTTCTCGTCTTGTTTCCAAAGCCCGATGTCTTTGCTAAAATTACCTCCAAAGAGCATATGTACGCCTTGAAAAACATACTTTTCATCCATTCCCTTTACAGCAAGTACNCCTTTGTANCNGAATANATCCTCNGNNTTTTCNCGCATTAGTTTTCCAATCCATCGTTCTAATTTGTTTACGTTTAATTCACCTTCAAACTTNGAACTTGTGGATGTAACNCTTTGGTCATGCTCATGTTCAGCATCAGTATCTAAGAACTCAGGGTCCATTTCTAATGTTCTTTCCANATCGAATGAACCNATGTTAATCAATTCCTNNGGATGNATTATACTATTTTCTGTACGGTATATTGGAGCAAATCCATTTATTGATTTTATTTTATCCTCAACTTCTTTNAGNTCNTCTTCTGANGCAAGNTCGATTTTATTCAGCATAATTCTGTCAGCAAANGCNAGTTGTTCAACCGCTTCNTTTTCGACACCTTCTGGTTTTTCTTCATCGATATGCTGGATAGCNTGTTTNGCATCAACAACNGTGATTATACCATCNAATTTGTATCGNTNAACGACCNTTTCATCNACAAAAAAAGTCTGAGCNACAGGNGCAGGGTCGGCTAGACCAGTTGTTTCTATCAAAACACCATCAAAGTCTTTGATTCGCTCATACATCTNNTCGAGTANTTCAGTAAGGTCTCCTCGAACCGTACAACATATACAGCCATTCATTACNTCAATTATNCTNTCCTCAGAACTTTCNACAAGAATATTTTCATCGATACCAANGTCTCCAAATTCATTCTCAATAATTGCAAACTTCATTTTNTGTTCAGTGCTTGTAAGAATATGATTCAAGAGNGTTGTTTTACCTGAACCAAGAAANCCAGTCAAAACAGTTACAGGGATTTTGGAGNCANTTTTTNCTTGACTATTCATGNTAAATCATCCTCAAATCTTCGANAGATAATACCTATTTAATNGGAACTATTAATCAANNAATTAGTAATTATTAACCCATATTAAATTGAAGGGNTCTAGACAAATCAAGTACTGAAAAAAGAACNCGGTTTTAGGTTAATTTATTACAATGAATCGTCTAAGAAATNNAATGTCNTCTATTCTCNACAGCAAATTTAGATTTATTATCTATGCNGTTGTTGGNTTTTTCTTNATTATTTTATGTGCTTTTCTCTGCGCGGCAACAATACCGCTTATGATTGATGATTTCACATATCAAGGACAAGGGGGATATGAAGGTGGAGGAGTTCTTGGACTTCAACTCGGGATATTAGCTGTAATTTTGAGCGTGGTAACTATCGAATTACTAAAAACAAAATCTGAATGAAAACNATTGATTTAATCAGTCGTTCAGATTAAGCAGGAGCAGTCATACTCCANGATGTAATTGGCTTGTGCCAGTCTCTCACTTGATCGGTTTCTAGGCGTAGTTGCAGACCCTCTCCGGTGTCAAGATCGATCTCTACAAGTTCGAAAGGAACGCTATACTCATTTGTTCTAAAAGTTCCATCGTAGAGTACTTCTTGGCTTATTACAGAACCATCCAGCGTGCTTTCAAGAATTACACGAACATGGCATTCTTGGAGAGGATTTCGTAGCGAACAAGACTCACTACTGCCATCATGCTCAACAGTTACAATTCCTTCAAAAGAGGTTTTTCCAACTGGAGGAATTAGATCAATGATTGTAGATTTAGCAGTCGGCGCGCAAACACATTCCATATTATCAGATTCAACGGTTGCTATTCTTTCAACNANTATTTCCANNGTTTGTATGNCTATACTATCGATAGATGATGAAGTAGCTGTTACTGTGTAAAATCCAGGCTCTAGGTATGAGTGAGATATTGTTGTACCAGTTCCAGCGGTTCCATCTCCAAAATCCCAAGTTACAACTTCTCCCTCGTTGTTCGATGAAAATTCGAATTCATGTAGTCTTTCGACTATGACGTCTTCTTCATCGTTATCGCCTTCATCAATCTCTACAAGGGTGTATTCATTTACTCCCTGTGTACCTGAGGTTTCGATTGTAAAGGCGTCCTGATTCGAGGCATTTGAAGGTCCAAGGTTTGTTAAAACAGCTCCTGTTGCTGCGCTAAGTAGCAACAAAAAAACAATTGAAACCAGAGAAAATGTATACTTCATTCAAATCTTCCTCACTTGATTCCCGAATCAGAATCATCTGTGTGAAAACAGATGCGGGGCGGGGGGNCGCATAGGCTGGTTTGCACTNTATCCTGGTGGAGGAGGAGGNGGNGGAGGNGGTNGNGGNNCTGCTTGNATTCNTTGAGGCAANTGCATNCNAGTCGTATTTTCCCAGATATTTTCAGGCTTATTATTTCGTCTTTTAATAAGCCTTGTACTGAGGATTAATGATAAGATAACCACAATCCCACTTAGTGCATATATCACCAAATNCGNCTCTACCATAACCCGAACGAGACNTGAACAGTATATGAAGTAGTGTTANCGTCCACAAATCAAAATCGAGCAAAAATCGAGCAAAATTACCACGCAGTGTCAAATATCGCAGAGTCGTCTTTGAAAGATTTGAATTCCAAATGATTTCCACATGGATCTTTGATGAACATAGTTGCCTGAGCCCCAGGGCTGTCATCATATCTTGTGTAAGGCCCAATTACGAAATTTACAGATTTAGATTCAAACCGATCTTTTAGTTGATGCCAGTCATCCCATTCCATTACCAAACCGAAATGCATTGCAGGGATTTTCTTTCCATCGACAGGGCTAGTGGATAATTCCGGCATTTTCGGAACTTTATGAGCGACGATTTGATGTCCATAGAATTTGAAGACACAAGAAGTATCCTTTTCCCTCCCTGTTGTGCACCCCAGCGTCTCGGTGTAGAACTGCTTAGCTGCAGACAAGTCATCTACAGGAAAGGCAAGATGAAAAGGCCGTAAAGGCTTAGGCGCAGAGTAATCTATACCGCAAGATCTGCATACGTCGTTTTCATCCCAATCACACTGGCGTAAGCAACTGCTCATGCTACATCCTCAATATTTCCACTTGACAGAACATCCAATCGATTGAGTGCGTGCTACTGGCGGTGAATCTCCCATCGATAATGAATCCATGGCGTCAGAAAGGTCACTGGTGGTTGCCTCCATTGGGTTTTTTGGTGAGTTATCAAGCCGTCCACGATATACTACGACACCTTGACCATCCATCAAGTAAAATTCAGGGGTTCTTTCTGCACCCCAAGTATTGGCCACCTCTTGAGAATCATCATGCAAATATGCATATGGCATCCCTTTGTTTGCCCTCTTAACCATATTTTCAAAAGAATCTTCAACATATTTTTCAGGGTCGTTAGAATTTATTCCAACAAAACCCATACCCAACTCAGCAGCTTTCATGGCAGCTCGGTCGATTCTATCAAACGAGCCAACAACATAGGGGCAATGGTTGCATTCGAATACAACTACTGCTCCTATATCGGTCAGAATATTGTCGAAATCAACAACTTCTCCCCCAACTTCTGAGTTGGCATTTGCCAAACTAAATCCGCTAACTTTGTCTCCAGGTTCGTATCCCATGTTGACGCCACAACGGATGTGGCATATTGTTTATTGTTTACAAAAACAATTCAAACAGTAGCCAAAGCGATATCACAATCTTCACTTCTTCTACGTGCAACNGCATTATCAGGGTCGATTGCTAAAACACCTCTCCAAGCCGCAGAAGCCTCAACAAATCTAGCCGCTTCATGGTGTATTGCTGCAACATGTAGCCGGGCGTCTAAGTGCTCACCATCACAGCGNATAGCNGCCTCGAAATCGGCAAGGGCGGCATCTTCACGCCCCCAATCAAGATACACTAGGCCTCTTTGATGCCAAGCCTCTGTATGATTTGGCTCCAAACGCAAAGCCTCGTTCAATGGGCCTTCTGCTTTCTCAGGTCTTCCCATTGCGATATGACATGCAGCAATTTGTGTCAAAGCATGATAATGATGTGGTGCTAAATCAATCACTTCACTAAGATCTTCTTTGGCAGTTTGCCAATCTGACAACATCATATTTGCCTCAGCTCTTCTCAATTTCGCCAATGATAACTCAGGTGCTAATTCGAGTAGAATATTTGCATCATCCAATGCTGCCTGTGCATCTTCGCAAGCCATGTGTATGCTAGTTCGATTAAGACGTGCTCTAACATGAGTAGGGTCTACCTCAATCGCTGAATTATAATTCGACAGTGCAGCCTTGAGATGCCCTTTACGTGCCGATATATTTCCACGAACATAGGAAACAACAGCGTCTTCGCCGCGAATTGAAGCAGCATCGATATGCTGTGTTGCAGACTCTAGGTCATCATTCTCTAGAGCCAATAATGCAGCTTCTGCAGCAACACTAGTATCCTCTTCTAACAGTAGTCTTCTAGCACGAGTAAGAGTTTCTTCTGCTTGAGGCAAGTGTCCTAGAAGTCTTTGAACTCGAGCAAGTCCTAACCAAGCAATACCTGATTCACGGTCCATTTCCAGTGCAGCCTCAAANGATTCCGCAGCATCTACCAATAATTCTTCATCAGTGATTCCAGTTCCGTCTCTCATTCTATCAGCATTGGCCAAATGCATTCTTCCCTCAACGACGCATAAGTCGGGGTGGGCAACTCCTGAAGGGGTTGCATGAAGAACATCCCATGCTTCAGTAAGCCGNCCTTGTAATAATCTGCGNCCAACAATAGCAGCACGTAGATGNCCATCATCAGCATGCTTCGCAAGACTCTTTTCTAAAGCCTCATCAGCCTTCAATTCTTCACCAGATGCTTCGAATAAATCTGATTTCAACATTATCAATTCTGTTCCACCAGCGTCTAANGCAACCGCATGAATAGCAGCCTTCAAAGCTTCAGNAAATCTTCCATGACTCTCAGCAAGTACCTTTGCTCTAATAGCCCAAGCAAGACCATTTTGTCTATCTAATTCCAAACATCTATCCACGCTTTCAAGAGCCTTTCCTTTCTCATCTAATGCAAAGAGAATCTCTCCNCTTTTACACCANTCAGCGCTTCTTGATGGGTCTTCGGCCAAGGCACTTTCTATTGCTTCAAGCGCTTCACTACGCGCTCCNGCNCTGTCTCTTAATCCAGATAATAATGANCTATCAGCAGCGGTATCTAAGCCTAAAGCNTCAAGTCTTTTCACGTTCTTTTCGGCAGATTCATCACCTAGAGTAGCAAGTAAATGGGCATGCTCTCTCAGTAATTCCGGGTCATCAGGAGCAAGCAAGAGTCTTTGCTCCATCCAAGANCTTCTACCAGATATATCTCCTTCTAGCACAGAAATATGCTGGAGAATTTTTAGAGTAATATCNTCCCCTGGCATAACCGAATGGGCTTGCAAGAGTAGTTCTTTAGCACGTGACAACCTTCCNCTTTCAAGAGCAACCAAAGCAACTCTTCGCGAATCAGGCGCAGATAAATCNCCCATCTCATCAATTGTTTCCATCAATGAAATAGCAAGTCTAGAAGGTCCTGGTTTCAATAATGTCGTAGTTTCATAATCCGCATTTAGAGGGATTGAAGACACCAATGCTTCCAATGCAGCAAGGGCCTCGCCCTTCCCTTTCAAAGCCTCATATGCATCAATAGTACCATCTAATTCTGGATGNGCAGCCCTTACGCCGTCGAAACCAGAATTAAGTCGCTGAAGACTATTTTCTATTCCATCCAACCTCTTGCCCATNATAGCAGANGTGGACGCCTGCGCTTCCTGCAGGAGGATCATTCCATCACCTAACTCATCCAATGCTTCGTTAGTGCGAGTGAGCCACCAGCCCAAGCCACTTCCTGCAGCGAACAAACCAAGTCCCATCGAGATAGAGATCGGGTCCATAGGCGCCATCCGTTTCGTTGAGGCTTTATGCTCTCCTACGCGAATAATGCGCGACAAGGCGTTTCCGCGACCCCTCATTAGGCGCCGAATAACCGAGCATAAGCCCTTATTTTCGGTCAATTTCAAATGCTTGTTGCGATAGTATCGTGCCGGGTGGAACTCATTTCTGATAATCATTGGTGGAGCGAACGCCTAGATGCTTGGTCTGCAGAGGGTTACAATGTAGATGGTTTTCACAGCATTTTAGCAAACGAACCTTCTCTATCAAGTGAAATGCTAATGCATTTTGAAAACCTCATCAACCGAAATAAGATGTTAAATCAAAGAATCATAGATTCTCCACTTTCCCAAGAAAGTAAAGCAGAATGGTTGGAGCGATTAGATGACGTTTCCCAAACTAATCACCTTATTGGAGAATGGGAGAGGCTTGTTTCACTAACCCGTCCGTGGGAGCCATTTACACATAGAGCGAAAGACGACTGGAAAGACCTTGGCAAAGAATCATCACTTAATCGCCTAGTAGAGCGTTTGGAGAAATTAGACCCTTCAAGTATTGCTGCAACACAACCCCTTCTCCTGTTATTTGGCGACCCTGGGGCAGAAACAACACTTTCTGAAATGATAGCAGATATCGAACTTGAAGAGAGCAGGAGAAGGAAAGTCATCGAAGAGATGGCTGAAATGTTGATGGCCGATGGAGTGGATGTTTCACAAGCATTTGAAATGAGTATTTCTGAAGGAATGGAGTATTTGGCAGAAAAGCAACTTAACGCGGATGTAAATCACTCCAATACTCTACGAATCGAACATGAAATCAGACCTTTTGATGATATTTTAGCAGATAAAATGCTAGAAAAGAAAGACACAAATCTAGATACGCAAATTTCTGATATCATTAACAATTTACAAGGAAGATTAGCTACCTTAAATCAGACTGTTCAAGAATGGAGAGATATGGGAATACGGTTTTCTGAAACGGGCCATATAGGACCGGAGCATCTTTTGGATTGGGAGGCAAATCTGCCAGAGATTGAAAGGTCGGTAACAATTAATCTCAAGGCTATGCAAAGATGGAAAGAGTTCCAAAAATTATGGCCCGACAAATGCCCTGATAATGGATTAGCGGGAACTTTAGAGTATACTGAAGATTTTCTTGACCTCGTGGATTCTTTNGATCAAGAATGGCGNGACCTTGAACTTCGTGGAATGGAACTGATAAGCGGCTGGGAAGATCATGGATTTGCAATGGATATGTGGCGAGAGAGGCTTTTGGAAGAACCAAGAAGTGCGATAGANTGGTTTAATTCGGAATCTACTAGATATGCCAAAGCTTTGGAATTAGTTGANAATTTACTTTCCCTAGACGTATCGATAAACGGTAACGAAGAAATAGAAAGCAGAGTTGCAATATTAAGAGAATACGAACTCGATGATTTNTTGTTGGAAGAGATGGAAGAATGGATAAACTCCAACGCGACAAGAAGNGCTCGCCATAGGGCGATGTTGGAACAGTCTTGGATGGAAATGTTGCGGAAAGGAGTGGTAGAAGACCAAGCAACTTCGAGTTTATCATTNTCTGAATTTGAAGAATTAATTGCTAATTCACAAATGCAAAAACAAAAGAAAATAGAAATNCCAGTTGAGAGGCTCCAAGGTAGAATTCGTGAAGAATTAGAAACATGGGGCCGCCAAGGATTTTCANTTTCTGCGATGCATGAAATGCTTGANCAAGACCCAATGTCCTTGGCACTTAGAATCTCTTCTATTAGAGAAGCTGTTGCCAGCCATGATAGGCTACGAAGAAGACTTTCAGTATTAGATTGGAAACGCAATCCTGAACTATCGATATCGGTAAATTTAGATTTGGCTAGACCTGATAAATTAGACACACTTAGTGCTAGCATTCCACATTTGACCTCTGAACTTTCAGCCTCAGAAATAGTCGATGAAAATTTCACATTCACTCCTTGGAGGCCTCAAATGAGAGTACGCCAAATACTCGTGCCAGTCGCACAGAATACTGTTGATGATGCGATGGAAGCGATTCTGGAAGATATGGAAAATGAGACTCCGGATAAAAATAGCCAGGTCGATGAAGAGATTGCAAAACAAGAATTGGAAGAGCGTAAAGAAACAATAGTTCCATCTAAACCGGTCACTGAACCATTAAAATCTATTGAAGATGCATGGGTGGTTGAGACAAAAAATGTTGATACAATCAAGCCAGTAGAAGAAACTCTTAACGAAGTAAAGGAAGTAAAGGAAGTAAAAATAGTTGAGAGCAAGGATGTTTTACAAACTTCCTCAGATATAGGTTTAGATTCATTAATTCAATTATTGCGAGCATTAGGTCTTGAGCAAGAAGCCAACGATTTAACCGAAAGTAATGAAGAAGCCTTCGATGGAATCAAGAGGAGTATTGCCTCTCATGTTGGAAAAGAGCCTAGAGATATGCGCTTAGATAGGCTCCTTCGCTTATCGCTGCGTTTGATGCCGAAAGGNGATGAGGAAGATAGTCAAAGATTAGCACTGATTCAAGTCTTGGGAGAATTAGCCGAAGCACTTTCTCAGTGGACTCGCAAGAGGCTTGAAGCACGCCATAGTGGTGGAAAAGGCGTTCTTCTTGAAGATGCATTAATTTTAGGAAATGCATTGGAAAGAATTCCCGGCCCTGGAATTGCTCTACCGTTGGAAAGCGACCAATATTCTCTGCCAACATTAGACGATCTCGAAGGTCTTGCAAAAGAGGTAGCATCACTCAAGTCAAGAGTGATGTTACCTAACGCAGGNGGAGTTCGTTAACTCTCCATTAAGTCGCCCATGATGTCATCTTTCTCATCAGCAGACATGTTTTCTTCCCTAGGGGCNGCTTGAACTACAACAGGTGGNGGCGGTATTGCCGGAGCGGACATTGGTGCNGGAGGNATTGCTACAGCACCTCCTGGTGGGGGAGGCGGAGGCATCATTTCAGCCGATGGAGCGCCCATTGGAGGCGGCGGCATTTGAACCGGTGGAGGAGGTATCTGTGCAGGAGGTGGTGCAATTACTGGTGNAGGNGCGGGCGCAGCTNCCGGTAGGGGTGGCGGAGGAGGTATCGATGCAGCAGGAACTACGGCAGGAACTTCCTCTTGAACGGGCGGTTCTACGGGCTTTTCTTCAACAGTAGCCACTTCTTGTACCGGGGCAGGTTGTTCAGAAACCTCGCCGCTTACAGCCTCTTCAATCGGAGCAGTAGTTTCGGCAATAGCCGCTACTTGCTCTACAGGAGGGGCGGGGGTTTCTGCAACAGGGGCCACAATTACAGGGGGCTGAGTAACTACCTGAGCGATGGCCTGTTTTTGTTGAGATTGTTGTTCTAAAGCCTGTTGTTTATCCTTTTGTTCTGATTGGAATCTTTCAGCGATTAATTCTGCCCTATTATCGATAGCGCTGGTGTCTAAATCGTTTCCTCTTAGGACATTAATCATCGCTTCATCGACTAAATCCATAGCTAAATTGGTTAATTCACGGTTTGACCGCCAGCGATTTATCATGAATGAATGGTTACCAGCATTAGTCGAAATTACAAACCTTTCAGGGTCCATCAACTGTGCTAAAGCCATCAATAAACCAAATACAAAGGTAATTGTAAACCAAGGAGTAATTGAAAAAATTGAGATTAAACTTGCCCCGGCTAAAACCCACCATATTCCTCTAAAGTCATCTAGCCAATCCATTCTTTGATGGCTAAATCCAGAATATGCCGTTCGATTTGCTGCCATAAGATCTGAGACCTGTGGACTTGCTCCAATACGTTTTACATTAACAACTCGAATTAAATCATCATCTACTAGAACCGAAAGACAATGGTTTCCGCAAGAAGATTCTTTGAGAACGAATTCAGACATATCAGTGCCTGAACGAACTCCTCTAGCCCGCATTCTTGGAGGCCCATCTATCACTGACTGTATCTGTGGGGTAAAGGATGCGAGGATACCTGCTAAGGTGGAAATTAATGCGAACCAAAGACTGTAGCCCCAATCTGGGGTAGAGTCGGTTTCGGGTAATAGCAAAAACCACAGTAGAACGCCCAGCCCTACAATTGCTCCACTAGCAAAAGGTATGATATTTGTTAGAATATTTCTTCTTCCCATAACCGCCATTACTTGAAGCACAGCAGCAAACAAGAATACAGCAACACCAATCCATATTGAAATAGTACCAATCATTCCAGCAGTTGCTAAGTCGCCGTAGGTTCCACAACTATCCTCTATGACACTTTTATTTGCTCCAAAATCTTCTAATGTCTCTGAACAGTTATCATAAGCCTCTTGCAAATCCATAGTTGTCGAATTACACTCGCCGTTGATGCATAGTTCGGTGGAGTAGTCATCCAATCCGGTTTCATTACTAAACGAACCAGTCATTGTTATCCCGGAAAATTCAGCTTCAAAATCCGCCTCTTCAACCAACCAAGCATCGGTTAATACGCTGTTAACAGCAAGCAACATCCCTAGTACTACCAAGGCTAAAGCCATCTGTGCGGCTGGATTTCTCTCACCCTCAATAGAAGGAGGTGGTGCAGACATAATCGGAGACATTTCGTCGCCCATAGGAGGCCCTTGGTTGAGTCTCGCTGATGAACATTGACCTTGTAAATGTCTCAAGCGTGCTTCTCAGTAAGCCAAGCCTTCACGTCATCACGAGTAGAGAAGCCTTTGCCTTCTTTGGTACCAACAACAATTTCAATCGCAGCTTCTGATGCAATATCTAGGATTCTATCATTAACTGCTCCGTTGATAACTATGGCGAGTGCGCCCTCGGTATCCTTTGCTGCAGATGCGATTTTAGAAGGACCGACAGCATCGGTCATTGTCCCGTCAGCGTTGATGAAAATTGCATTATTTGCTTTCAACTCTTCTAGATGATCGAAATATTCCTGAACCTCTGCAGGTGCAGATTCTATTTCCACATCTTCCATTCCTTCCATCCAAGCATCTTTGTTTTGTTCTGCTGGTTCATCAGCAGGTAACTTTGCTGCGAATTTTGAAACCTCTATTTTTTGCGATAGGCATTTTGTAGCGGTCTTCTGTGGTAGTAACTCCCACTCTTGACCAACCGGCGCCTGTGCTACGAAATGTATCTTCAACATTTCATTTAATTGGCGGAATAACATCTCGCCACCACGGTCACCATCTATTGCTAAAATTACATTTCCTTTTCCATTTGCTAGATCAATTAATTCTTGTTTTATATTTCCAGCACCATCGCAACTAATTGCATTCTTAACACCAAAATTGAGTAGATTACGAACATCATTTCGACCTTCGACAATAATCAAAGAATCACTAGATT
>PALS01000007.1 GCA_002706615.1 Methanobacteriota archaeon | reverse complement strand
TATTTGCCGTGTACGCTCTTGATTGCGATTTTCCCTTCATCAATATCGATGAAAGGGGTCTCTACGGAAGGTTGTGTCCGTGCTGGTTGGCCGCGTGAGGTCAGTGCACCTCCGAGAAAATCACTTGGGACTCCATGATCATCAAGAGTCTTCTTGAACAAGCGGATTCCTTCCTCGTTGCGTATTTCTGAATNCCCTCTACNGGCGTGGNGGGGTTGANCGATGCTAGTNGAATCATCATCTTCNAACTCGATCAGTTTTTTGCGAATNTGNNCTGGAATATTCGGGTCGTAACGGTTCCACGGACGATATTTCTCGGATTCATTAGGCATCTCAAGCCGGTTTCTTTCGTCTCCACCTCTGCCGAAGTAGGCTATGCCGCTGTATTGGCCAGACCGGTATGCATAGAGTCCCCTAGTTCCCCAATCGCCTACAAACGGGTGACCGGCTCCTCCAATCTGTAGACCCAAAGAACGAGCAAATTCCTCCGCCTTGGCAGGGTCGTGGATGTGTCTAAGGTCCCCTGCCATGTGACTGGGTAATGGTTAGGATTAACCAATTCTTCGGCTATATTGTTTCTCTAGTGCCATTCAGTCACAGCAGCTCTTTGCTAGGCTGTCTTGAGCACAGAAACATGTCTTTGCAGGAACAATGTCGGCACGAGAACTGCGTTCGTTGAACAAAGCAGTAACTTCAGCAAGTTCTTGTGGAGCATCTCCACGAGCTTCAAGACAAAGTTTGAGACCCAATAAGCCCCACATATTGTCCTTCCAAAGTTTGATGTCAGCGCGGTAAACTGATTCGGCTTCTTCGATTTCTCCTTGTTCAAACAGTAGTGCTCCCAAGATGTGACGTACAGGTTGCATCTGGCCCCAAGGCTCGTTGTAAGCAAGATTGAGTGAAAGATCTACACCACGGCGTAGATGGTCAAAGGCTACTGTGAAGTTGGAAGCCTCTCCTCTCTGCTTAGCCAAGAATTGTCTGCGGTATTCGATTTCTCCAGCCAATACTGCTGCATTGACCAATAGGATACAAGGCCCATCTGCAGGGTCTTGGTACATCAGATTGTTATGCAGTACTCGACCTGCTAGGGCTGGGTTTTCTAGTGCTGCTTCAAACAAAACTTGTTCTGCTTCTGCTTCAGGAACCATGCCCTTGGATGCGTAAGCAACACCNCGTGCATAGTGTTGTGTAGCGATAACAGCAGGGAATACATCCTTGTCTGAATACATTGGTTCGTTGAGGATTTCATCCCACTTACCAAATCTGATCATTACATGCCATGGCATGGTCACATATGACTCAAGGAATATTGCTCCCATCGGGATAATTCCTGCTAACATGAATTGTACTCCAGAGTTCTCATCACCAGCAGGTAGAGTGTCTACCGCTTTACGAGCATACTTCATTGCAACTTCGTATTGGCCTTCAAACATAGCACACCATACGATGAAGTGGTGGTTGTGCATTCTGTAGAACTTGTAGAATTGGGATTCATTTCCAGTTAGTTCGACATATTTGTCGTCAGCCACAACTGCTGCAATGTTACAATCGACTGCTTCCTTCCATTGTCCAACCCAAGCATCGATGTGGGATGGCATGTGAACCAAGTGTCCTAATCCTGGCATTAGAGTACGTAGTACATCTGCAGCAGGCAGAGCCTTTTCTGGGAAAGGAGATAATTCCAATGCGTGACAATAAAGATGGCAAAGAGCAGGATGGACCTTTGCTTCTTCACTACTTTCGAAAGCGTCTTCCATAATCTTGACCAGCAGTAATGTGTTCTCATCAGCTGGAGTTATTTCACCAGTTGCCGTGTTCTTATCCCATAGTTGCCAAGCCTTCAAATTCATTAGAGCCTCCACATATATTGCAGTAACATCCAAGTTGCCTGCATATTTTTCATAGAGTGGTGCCATTGCTTCTGCAAATGCAACATTCAATTCTGGACTGTTACCCATGTTCAGAACTGTAGGGTCTGCTGCATCACGTGCTTCGGCGGAGTGGCGCTGAGCGAGTGCATCGATGAGGTCTTTCTCCATTTCAGTGCATCCATCTTTGAGTGATACTGCTTGTTGGATAGCGTCATGACCGGAACCTAGACCTGGAGCCCAGTTGTAATTAGATGAAACACAATATGCTATTCCCCACCATGCCATTGCACACTCNGGGTCTAGTTCAGTACAATTGGTAAAGCATCCAATCGCCTGTTCATGATTATAGTTAAGCATGTGGCCAAAGGCTTCAACATACATTTTGCGGGCTTCTTCATTGTTACAGGTTATATCATTTACAAAGGCATAATTTGCTGCTACGCCAAAGTCATAATTGGTTGGTGCTAGAGACATATCGCTGCGTCCAATGAATCTAATATAAGGTAGGCGTAAGTATGATGTAGGAAAAAATAACATCTTGGAAAAAATAAATATTCCCTACAAAATATATATCCAATCAAAAAAATTTGATTCAAAATTTTTACATTAAACTAGGTGAGAGGGGATGCGGATAGCGGGAATCGAACCCACGACATGAGGTTGGAAACCTCAGGTGATAACCACTTCACCATATCCGCTTGATAACCAGCGGGTGGGCCTTCTATTCTTAGCGGATTCGGTCTTCCAATGGATTATCATCCAAACCGAAAACGCCAGCCATACTACTTCTATTACTGAGTCTATTCTGACGAATAGAGTTGATTTGTGCATCGCGTTCAANTGAATTCTTTAATGCCCGNCTTCTAGCATTGAAGAGTAAAAGGATCAGTAGNAAACCAACTANAANAANNGCAATAANCTCTTGNAAATAAGGCAACTGCTCTACGTCTTGTAGCAANTCCTCGAAGGTATCNCCATCGTCACTATTGATTGCTTTTACAGATATTGAAGTAAATGCCATAGAAGAATNNGCTCCTATTTCTCTCGCTTCTATNACCAGNGTATGGTCTCCTTTCTCTACAACCTTTCCTGCGAATGAAANCGGCATAGATTCGTTAGCCTCAAGTGAAANAATTTGAGTCCTCACAGCCGCATCAATCGCATTGATAGCCTTCCATTCTATTCTTACAGTTAATGGATATTGTATTCCATTGGTAACTACGCAATTGAATGAAATATCACTCTTGTTAGCGATATCGATTTGCATGCTTGTTTCATCACAAGTTATCGTCGCTTCAGCTACATTNCGNGTCGGGTCATCAGGCCAGTGGTCAGCTAAANCCGAGCCATAATCGCTGTTATCACCGTAGCCATCACCATCAGAGTCTAGATGTTGACTTTCAATTTCTGGGAAAGAATCTCCAGTATCCGACCATCCATCTCCGTCACTATCTAAGCAACCTAATTCATTTTCAAANGAGGTTCCGTATTCTCCAACGCACTGATCTGCATCAGTGCCAGAAGGGTTGTCTCCATAGCCATCTAGNTCTTCATCAATCCATTGACTTGGGTCGGTAGAATTGAAATCTANATCATCAGACCATCCATCACCATCGCCATCTAAACATCCTAGNCTACCGTTAGTTGCTGTACCGAATAANTCAGGACATATATCGGAATTATCCCCGAAGCCATCAGTATCATTATCGGCCCATTCGCTAGAATCANNNATGAATAAATCAGCAGTATCAGACCATCCATCACCATCAGTATCTATGCATCCATATAGGTCATAGGAACTATTTCCTGCAACTGTAGGACAATTATCACCCGATAATCCAGTTGGATTATCACCATAGCCATCGCCATCGGTATCATTCCACTGGGTTGGATTGATTGGGAATGAATCATTTGCATCAGCCCAGGAATCTTGGTCGGCATCAAAGCAACCTAGAGTGCCATTGACTGAAGTTCCTGCAGTATTAGGGCAATCATCTTCATTGTCATCATAACCGTCAGCATCTGTATCGGTAGTTCTAGTAGGGTCTATTGGGAAATCATCATTCAAATCTGAAACACCATCGCCATCAGTGTCTATACATCCAAATCTATCAATCGTTGAATTACCCGGTATCGTAGGACAAGCATCAGGATTTGTACCATCAGGATTATCTCCAAATCCATCTCCATCTGTATCGGCATTTTGGCTAGGGTCGTTTGGTAAAGCATCATTAGAATCTGCCCAGCCATCACCATCAGCATCAGGACAGCCCAGCATCGGTCCTAGGCTGGAATTACCAGGTACGCCAGGACATCCATCAGGATCAACTCCTGCACTATTATCTCCATAGCCATCACCATCAGAGTCAGTCCATTGAGTAATTTCGTTAGGGAAACTATCCTCGGCATCNGCCCATCCATCTCCGTCACTATCNACGCAACCCAATGTGCCATTTTGCCATGAATCACCATATGTTGTCGGGCAATCATCAGCAGAATTACCGGCTGGATTATCACCATAACCATCGTTATCAGTATCATTCCATTGCGTCTTTTCGCTAGGGAATGCATCATATTCTATCGGTCGGCCATCCCCGTCACTATCGGGGCATCCAATCAATCCGATTGAAGAGTTTCCATAAATGGTTGGACAATCATCATCTCCATCTGATATTCCATCGCTATCGGTGTCAATCGACCGTGAGGGGTCATTTGGCCATACGTCAATAGAGTCCGAAACACCATCNCCATCAGTATCTAAACANCCTTGAGAATCGACGGTTGAATTACCTGCCACGCCAGGGCAGTCATCCCAATTAGTGGCAGGATTAGGATTGTCATAATATCCGTCACCATCACTGTCAGTCCATTGAGTATTATCGTTGACAAGAATATCGTTGATATCCGATTGTCCATCNCCGTCAGCATCTAAGCATCCATTACGGTCTCTGGTAGAATTACCAAATACAGTATTACAAGCATCACCACCAAGCAATGCAGTCCAAACGGTATCTGAATCTGACCAAGTATCAGAATCGGTATCTATGCAACCATATCTATCGCTGGTAGAGGTGCCAAAAATAGAGACGCATCCATCCGGGGTAATCCCTCCCGGATTATCTCCATATCCGTCACTATCTCCGTCTTGCCATTGTGTAGGAATTGTAGGGAAATCATCTCCNGTATCCGACCATCCATCACCATCGCTATCTGGGCAACCGGTTAAATCTTCAGTAGATGTACCGCTAGTAATTGGGCAATCGTCATCATCGTCTTCAACACCATCTTTGTCTACATCACTAGAAAGATTTGTCATCGAATAAGGTGCATCTAAAACCAAAGCAAATTCCTGTGGTCCTGTAGGTACATTCGAGCCATTGATATGAACTTCCCAAGTTCCTTGTGCTGGAGAAGAAACCATAGCTCCATACATGTTGTCGAGATTATTTGCATATTCTGTCCAAGTACCACTTGGACTCTTCAGAGCGAAATCGAGGTCATTTACCAGATTTGTAGAAGCGCTAGGAGTGCTTGCAGGGTCGGTCCATGATAGCATTACTTTGAGGTCTGGAGCGGCACTAGGAACTACGAAACTAAATCCTAATGTGGCTCCCGTAGTAAGAGACTCCCCATCTATGTAAGAGGTATTTACCGCTCTATCTAAATCTAGTAATCCATATCCTTCATGATTGTTGGGAGCGGTTTCACCAGCACCATTTGTGCTAGAGCCATACTGGCCTGCCATGTCATGTGCGGAAGCGGTGATTATGCCTTTGATCAAAGCACTAGATGGATTGGGATTTGCAAGGTTATCATACATGTGTTGATACAATAATGCTGCAGCACCAGCTGTGATTGGAGTAGCCATTGAAGTTCCTCCCATGTATACATAATCCGAATCATATACTCCCCATCCACTAGCAGCAGTTGACCGGCTTCGAGAAGACAAAACAAANGTTCCTGGAGCAGATACATCGGGTTTCAACCTTCCATCATCGGTAGGGCCTCTACTAGAGAAAGCAGCCAAACCTTCNGAATTATCAGCCATTTTATCACCATTTACCGGATTCGCAGGATAATCTCCAGGCCACCATCCGCCCCATTGAGATGTAATGGTAGGTCGNTTATTTTCTGATGCTGCTACGCTTAGTACATTTTTTGCAGTAGCAGGAGCTCCCATACTATCTAGGTCGATTTCNCCATCGGAGTTTGCATCAATTCCCTCATTTGCTGCTGCAAATAGAATTAGCATTCCTGAATGATTCCTTGCCGCATAATCAGATTGCATTGCAGTAGTAGTATATGCGCCGGCTACACTAGAACCCCAAGAGTTCGTATGAACATCAGAGCCGTTAGCAGCGGCAGGGTCGAATAAATCTCTCAGATCGTCGGGGATTCCCCATAAGCCATATCCGTCANTTAGGCCGTAAGTGTTGGTTGCATATGTGGTCCAATCAACATAGGTTTCAATCGCCTGCATATACAATCNNGCTTCTGGTGCTATACCCTTGATATTGCCACTGGAAGCACTTCCGTCACCTAATACTGAACCTGAAACGTGAGTGCCATGCCCATTTCCACAGGTTGAACAATTAGAAAGATCCGCCCCGCCATCATCGTATGGAGTATTTGCAAGAGTTTGCAGACCTTCCTTTAGTCCAAATGATGGTATGTCGACAATATGGTCTCTAAAATCAGGATGCATATTTGTATTATTAATTCCATTATCAAGGCCCGTATCTGCAACTGTAACTATTACCCCAGTACCGTCTAAGCCACTCCAGGAAGAATCAATTCCAGACATCATGGTAGTAGATTGTAATACATCAGCAGAAATGATTTCATCCGATTCATTATTGTAAAGTGTAAACTCATAACTTGGTTCGATCCATTCAATCTCGGATTGTTTCGATAGCCATTCAACACCGCTGGTAAGCGCTTCAACCTTTGACCATCGCCATGAATGGCTCATAACTGTAATATCGCTTCTTTGCTCAATTTCCTCTGGTAAGGAGTCTCCAGATAAAACAAGATTTAGAATTCCCTGACCTTTAATCATCAAGAAGGCTTCAGTTTCTCCGTTGAGCGCCGGCATTACGTCTGGGTGCAATTTTGCCTCTGGTGACATTTGCAACATCCCCTTTACGCCAAGGCGAGCTAATTCATTCACATCATGGCCGTTTAACTCGCAATGGAATGAGGCAGGGGGTAGGAATGACCAACAATCAATCCCTTCATCTGCCAATTCTCCTATCCACTCACTTGGGACNGGNTATTCATGNGATAATACCCAAAAACCGTTGTATTGCCCGCTAGGCATCATTTCGATAGGAGTTGTAAATTCATCTCCATTTCTAAAATTAACAGCCTCTCCCATTACCTCAGCAGAACTCCAACTTGCTAAAGGAGTCAATGTTGAAACAACCAGCATCAGGACTAAAGATATCGCACGCATGATGATTGCTTGTCTNCGCTTGTCGATGAAGGTTACTCTATCAGGTAACTAGTAGATTGAATAATCTTAAGCGATGCGGACGGTACATGGGAGCCGGGAATCCACGTTCTGTTCAGCACGACCATTTGACTCCCGAGGAATTAAATTCTCAAGTTTCAGTTATGGGTAAACAGATCTGGCGTGTCCTACCCTATGCTACCAATTACAAGGGTAGAGCAACTCTCGGAATTCTCTCCAACATGATGGCTAGATTCGCAGATTTGTTACCCTTCGTCTTCATTGGGTTCGCAGTAGACTACTATTCGAATATCGAAACACATGGTTTCTTTGGAACATTCCGGTCTTTTCTAGATGAATCATTATTCCCATTGATTAGTGATGATCTTTCAATTGGTTACGGTATTTTGATATTCTTTGGTTTTGCCAGTTTGGCGATTTTCCAAGGAATAAGTGAGTATTGTTGGCAAACTTTGGGATACAAAGTTCAGCATGACCTAAGGCTTGATGCTACTAATTCCTTAATCGAAATGGAGGCTTCATACTATGATTTACGTCAGACTGGGCAATTGATGAGTGTACTTTCTGCTGATGTAAATCAGTTGGAAGATGTCATTAGTGATGCATCGACATCAATTATTCGAATCGTGGTTACNTTTGCTACTGCATTTGGTATTTTGATGTTGATGAGTTGGAAACTTGCTGCTGTACTATTTGCTCCATTAGTCTTAATCGTGCCCTTAGTTTANCTATTCTCGACAAGAGTACAAAGAAAATATCGCCAACAAAGAGAATCTACTGGCGACATTACTGCTGTATTAGAGAACATCATTTCTGGTATTTCCGTAGTACAAGCCTACAATGCCCAAGATTGGGAATCACGCAGAGTTGAAACTGAATCTGGGGANTATAGAGACCAAGCGGTTGCAGCAAGTAAAGAGCGTAATCGGTTTTTNCCAGGGTTGTATGTAATCGCAGGAATTGCTTTTGGATTGTTAGTAACCGTGGGAGGTTATCTCACAAGCGATGCGGGTGGTAATGAAATTACTACAGGGCAATTGGTTACATTTCTACTAATCTCTACAAGGATGACAATGCCGATGTTTATCTTTGGAATGTTAGTAAATCAATTACAAAAGGGCGAGGCAAGTGCGCGCAGAGTATTTTCTTTGGTCGATTTGGAACCAACTATCACCGACAAAGAGGATGCTAGGGAATTGGAAGGTCCAATAACTACTGTTGAATTCAAGGACGTACATTTCACTTATCCGGGTACTACGACCAAAGTATTGGCGGGAATAACCTTCAAGGTTGGTTCAGGTAATTTCTTGGGAGTAATGGGTCATACTGGAGCGGGTAAAACTACTATTTTGAAATTATTAATGCGATACTACGAGCCTGACCAAGGAGAAGTTTTGGTCAATGGACAAAACGTCCAAGACCTCACATTGGATTCGGTTAGAGAGGCTATGGGATTTGTTAGTCAAGAACCATTCTTATTCTTCGGTAGTCTAAAGCAAAATGTAATCTATAATCGTGAAGCATCTGATGAGGAAATAGAAAGAGCTCTAGAAATGGCAGGAGCAGCACAATTTGTCAATGATTTCGAAGATGGTTTAGATACAATGGTTGGAGATAGAGGCACAAAATTGTCAGGTGGTCAAAGAGCACGTGTCTCTTTGGCAAGAGCATTATTGAAAAATCCTAGTCTTCTGGTTTTGGATGAAGCATCTAGTGCATTGGATGCAGAAACGGAAAAAAGAATTCAAGAAAACCTACTTGCAAGTGGTAATGAGAGAACCACTATTGCTGTTGCACATAGATTGTCGACAATAAGAAATGCTGAGGAAATCGTTTCGATGGTAGATGGTGCTGTTGTCGAGCGAGGAACACACGAAGAGTTAGTTGCTAGTAAGGGAGTCTATGCTAGTCAGTGGAGAATTCAGACTGGAGAAAACTGATTACTGTCTTTTCCCAATTGGGTGCTTTAGAACAACCAAATTGTTCGATGTTTGCTTGTTTGATTTTTTTTCAACATTTAATCGCTTATCGCCTTGATGTATGAAAAAAGAGACAATTAAGAATATTGGAATCCCTATTGCTACTGCCCAAATAGAGACGGATAGGCCTAGCATGAAATACTCTTCAAGGAATTCTGCGATCAAGATTGTAGCGATGAATACAATCCAGCGCAGTAAGACTAACCAAGTTCGCATTATACTCCATATTTCTTGGTCATCAGTTTTGCTATCAGGTACAGCCATTCGTTCACGAAATGTCTGTGCCATGTCACGGCACGCAACGGGGGAGGGTTTGACCCTTTTCATGCAGTTCTTACTCTGTCATCGATTTGAGCACCTTCACCTGCTCTGCCGCCGGTACGACGAATCTCTCTCCATGCTTTATTCACGCCTTGCCCGTACGCCCATTGTGCAAGAAATACGAATAGTGGCGCTAAGAACACNGTTCCAATAGAGCGATGAGGACTTGTTCCAATCGCTGCTCCTAACCAAGAAATTAGAATATAAATTGCCATCAAGGTACCCGGGACGTGTATCAAAGAGCGAGCAACAAGGTCATCGGTTGGCCAGACATTGAAACCACTCATCCACAAACCACTGGCCAAGCAACCGATTGCAGCAATTACTATCCAGGGGAAGAATCCAATGGCGGTATGAGACCACTCAGAGATTTCAGGCCAGCGCTTGTTAGCCACCATTCTAGTGTAGCCGTAATTTCGCATTTGTTTCATGTATGGGCGGAAAGGCAAGCGCCTTCGATGTGGCATAACATTGGTTGGGTCAATGAATAATTTGTGCCCAGCCCTCTGTATTTTGGCATCTAAAACCACGTCTTCAGCACCTATGCATCCTGGTTCAAAGAAATTTACTTCTCGTAAGTTAGCCATGCGATGAGCGCAATTCACACCTGGATTGTGAGTTATTGGAACCAACTCTCCCTTTGGTTGAGCTCCATATCTTGTTCCTGCAGTCATAAATTTAGTACAGAATGCTACATCTGCGCACTTAGCACCAAAGGGGTCGTCATCAGGTGCGAAATTAGGTCCTCCAACTGCGCCAACCTCTGGGTCTTTGAACCAGCGAACCAGTTTTTCTACCCAGTCAAGAGGCGGTACAGTATCGTCGTCAGTGAAAAGAACGAGATCATGGTCCATCTGATTCAATGCAAAATTGCAAGCATCTGCTCTGTTTCGAGAAGGGTCATCTATCCAAGTCGCACCATATTTCTCACAAACTTCCTTGGTATGGTCTTTTGATTTTGAATCAGCAATTATAATTTCAAAGTCTGAATATGTTTGTTTTGAAAGTCTTTCCAAAACAATATCTAACTCATCAGCATTATTGATTGTAGGAATTAGGATTGCAATCTTGTACGCTTCTCCATCATCCTTCAGCAAGGGTGACACTTCGCCCATGATGTGGCCAATAATCCCCCCTTCATCAAACCACCTCAAACTCATGCGCGGAAAACAAAACACTCTACAACCACCGCGCTTTAGGGTTTGACTCAATTAGAAGGTTCATAAGCCTCCCAAGAGGAACGGACATCCTAGGGATGCTCTCATGTTGAACGTCACAGCCCGTCAAGACCTAATGCGAACTATAGTAGAAACACTCGGAGTAGTAGTCGAAGAAGCCAGATTGGACTTCTTTGAAGACGCTCTACGAGTACGCGTAGTCGACCCCTCGCATGTCGCTATGATCAAGATGGATGTAGACTCAGCAGCCTTTGATACCTGGGAAATAGACGAGACAAAACTTGGTTTAGAAATGAAGAAACTCAAAGATATGTTAACTCTTGCAACCGCAGGTGATATGGTAGAACTTGCATATGATGATTCAAGCGGCCAAGCAACTGTTAATCTTGGTCGAATCGACCTTAATTTGAGACCGCTAGACCCTTCAACACTAAACCCTCCAAATGTTCCATCGCTTGAACTTCCATGTGGGGTAACAATGAACGGATCTGACCTAGCACAAGCATTGCGTGCGGCTCGACAGGTTGGAGACTTGGTAAATATGTCACTGGATGAGAAATCGTTCTCAGTAAATGTCCAAGGCTCAACCGATTCTGTGAATGTTACATTCAGTAGCGAGGAATTAGTTTCGATCGATTGTAAGGCTGCAGCACATTCACAGTATTCTCTAACATACCTAATCCCACTAGCAAAGATCTTCTCTGGAGTTGAAAATGTCAATCTTCGATTTGGAGAAAACTTCCCATTGAAATTAACATTCGACTTTGCAGATGGCGCAGGCCATGTTGAGTATTTCCTCGCACCTCGTGTTGAAGGCGATATCTGAATCTAATTATTCGATTAGNAATCGTAGTTCTTCAACAGAACGTACTTCTGCCAAGTANATNTGNTCAACAGTATCGTACAAATCTTTGTCATCAAACTCTTCAAGCATTTCCATCAATNNACCNTATACTTTAGCTGCTTGCTCTTCGGTTTTCAGNGATTGTCTAATCATTTCTGTATAATCCAGNGTGTGTAAAATCGGTTCTGAGTGTCTTTCGGTTACAGAGANTCCTCCCAATTTGATAATAGCATTTCTAATTGTATCAGCGTGAACAAGTGACTCATCAACTTCTCCTTTGAACATAGGAGATAATTGTAGACGATGGATTCCGCGAATATTTGCAGAATAATGCGCATACATGTTTATCGCTCTTAGTTCCCAGCCTAATGCTTCATTCATTTTATCAATTAATTTTTCAGTATTCATTTGCCCACCTCAGTTTAGGTTATACGAAAAGAATTTCCTCTTCTTCCGGATTAAAATGAAATCAGTAACGCTGTACTAAAAGCCTTCTATTGATTGTATTATCAGAAGAATCTAACTTATTGGTTAGTAACATAGTATAGGCAATGATTGTCTTCTAATCCATGTAGGTCGATTTGTTCTAGTATCGTGAGGTTTGCCGCTTCCAACTCTTCTTTTACCTTGGAAAAAATTAGCCTCTCATCTTCTCCAGACCACCTTTCACTTGCAGCCTTAAGTGAAAGTAGTCCCTTGCCACCGGGCTTAAGAAAACGTTTGACAGCCGAAATAAAAATCTCTGTTTGACCCGCTTGGCTTACATCTTGAAGAAGCCAATCAACCTTTTTTGCAATCATAATTCCCCATACTGAATGCTTACGAGCATCACCCAATACCGGTACTAATCCAGGTCGTGACTTCGCCAAATGAATCAGGTCTCTTAGACATCTNGGTGATAGATCTAGAGCNACTATTCGNCCATCCTTNTCATTATTGGCGCCACATACTTGGTCGTGTAAATGCGACAGTGATGTTCCGTGGCCAGCNCCAAGGTATAGGCAGGTATCTCCAGGTTCAGGAAGTAAGTCATACTGAGTATTTCTAGCCCGACTAATCGCTGCTCCTAGTTTAGAACGAGTGGGGTCCCATCTACGATATTCATCACCCTTGAATCGTCGCAAAGATTCACCGTATACAGAGGTTTTAGGGTTGGCATTTCTTGTCCATATCGACCTACCTTCAATTAAAACAGCCCAACTGAGGCGCCTTTTTCTTCTGCCAGACATGGCTATCACCTGTTTGGCTGAGAATTCTCTGAGCGAATAATATCAACTTTTTCTGCTATTTTGTCAACTTGGGATTGAGTCCATAATTCACCTTCAAAGTGGTCACACCTTACGGCAATACTTGCCTTTGCAGCGACCATTCTAGCGATTTTACCTCTCACCCATCTAGGTGAGCGAGAAATCCATGGATGCATGAAAATATGTCCATGCTTTGGAGATGGAGCACCTGTTTTTAGATGATTAAAAAATGCTTTTTCAGCACCTAATATTTGTACGGTACCAGCAGGTAATCTTGCAAGTCTTGCTCTTCCATGCGCTTCTACGCATAATCTAGCAGCTAAAATTGGTCCCAATAATAGTGATAATGATGGCATATGTTCATTGGATAGTTCACGTATTGAATCTTCCATTCTCTCTAACCGAGTTTTGATCTCAGCAACACTTGCTGCCCAGTCAAGCAAAGAAATCCATTCTTTTGGTGAAGGGCCACGCTTAGGCATACCGACTCCTAGTCTTTCAGCCAGTGAGTCTAAGCTTTGGGTTTCAGTCACCAATTTTGCTAGACCAGTCCTATCTCTTTCAAACCGTGCTTCAGGAAGGAATAGTCCAACCCATTCTACCAATCGTCCTTCGATTGTAGTCCAAGCNGCTCTCAATTCATCNGATGCTCGAAGAATATGCTCTAGTCTTCTATCAGGGTCACCAGCAGCATCATCAACTCCTCGCTTCGACAATAGTATAGCAGCATCATCTAGAGCGGTAAGTGCCTCCTGTGAGGGTAATGGCCAATTTGCATTCGGTAAATCCTCACTGCCATGTAACTGGATTTGAGCATCAGGAAATCTTTCAGATAATCTTTCTGCCTCGGGAGTAATGGCTCCTGATGCAATCATTTCTATTCGATTACAAAGAGAATCTTTGTTACGCCATCCATCCCATTCTTCTAAATCAAGGATGTTTCCATTTTCATCAGCAACNGCAGCAGCCCTCCAGTCATACCATAGCCACATATCGCTAGCGAGATATTACTTGTTGATGAATTGTTGTGAAGTGGAATTAACCAACAGATTATATGTGTGTTCGTTTCACCTGTTAGTAATGTTCTGCCCCCAATGCGGTACTCTCTCCTTTCCTTCACCTAGTGGAGATATTAATTGTACAAATTACAAGTGTGGTTATTCCGGTCCTGCCAACTTAACTGTTAAAGGAGTAGATGGCAAGGAAGTCGACCTTTCTAAAACCATGTCTAGCACTAAAGCGACAACTCGAAAATATGAGGTCATCAAAGATTCTGATCAANGACANGGAGTATTGACTACAGACTCATACATGTGTCCGAAATGTGATGGAGTTGAAGTATATTCACGCCTAGAGCAAACAAGGTCTTCGGATGAACCCGAAACACGTATGCTAACTTGTGCCAATCCAGATTGTAAGCACGGATGGCGCGAGTATTGATTTGTTAGTTCATGTTGGGACCAATTATGAGGGCAGTAGTTTTTGCAATAACTCTCCTGTTTATCCTACCAGGTTGTATGGATTCTCAAAATTCAATATTCAATGGTAAGGACCTCAATAACTTGGAAACCTACAAATTCACATTAAGTGACCAAAACCAATCATCAGTCTCACTGGAAGACCATGACGGGAAAGTGGTAGTACTCGCCTTCATTTACACTCGATGTGATGATGTTTGTCTGATCATCTCTAGCAATCTAAAATATGTCAAATCGCAATTAACTTCAGAAGAATTAGAGCAGATTTCATTTATCTCAGTCACAATTGATTGGAAGCATGATTCACCAGAAGTTCTGAAGAATTGGTCCATAGATATGGGCTTTGATTGGCCACATCTAACAGATTGGAATTCTGGCGAAATAAAGGCAACATATACTGCATATGATATAGTTCCATATGATGAAGAGGAGTATCAAGTATTACATCTACAGCCTGTATATATTTTAGATTCAAATCTTAAAGGTCAAGTAATGTGGAGTGAATTCGATTGGCCAGTAGATTTATTCATTGAAGATTTACGAACAGTGTTAGCTCTACAATAAGTGATAATATGCCCGAGTTACCAGAGGTAGAAACAGTTCGTACCGGTTTGTCNCGTTCATGGATTGGTAAGAGGATTGATGGAGTTGAACTTCGTCGTGAATCTCTTAGATTCCCCTTTCCAGATAATCTGGATAAGCGTCTAACNGGACGCACAATCACNAACATTAGAAGGCGTGCTAAATACCTGCTAATCGATTTAGATAATGACGAGATTTTACTATCCCATCTAGGCATGAGCGGAAAATGGATTTTAGATGCATCTAGTAGTGAAGGCAAACATGACCATGTAGTCTTGTATTTAGATGATGGAACGATGTCAATCTACAACGANCCTAGGCGTTTTGGCGTNCTTGATTTGATGGTCGGTACATCTCACAAATTGCTAGATCATTTGGGCCCTGAACCATTAGAGAAGTGGACTGCTAAACAATTACATGAGAAACTCAGCAAACGCAGATCTCCAATAAAAATTGCAATTCTCGATCAAAAGGTTGTGGTGGGTGTTGGAAATATCTATGCGTGTGAAGCGCTGAATAGAACCAAAATCTCACCTACTCGTTTGGCTTGTGACATTACTGCTAAAGAATGNGGAAAATTGGTTAGTGAAATCAAGAAAATCTTGTCTGAAGCAATTGCTGCAGGCGGTTCTACTCTGCGAGACTTCGCTGGCGTAGATGGAACATTAGGATACTTTCCACACCAATTCAAAGTATACGACAAAGAAGGCGATAATTGCTCATGTGGAGGGGTAATTCAAAGATTAGTTCAAGGAGGCCGTTCGACCTTTTGGTGCCCTTCCTGTCAAAAATAGGCTTGATATTGTTTGATAATTACCCACAATGCAAGTGCTAACATTGTAGCTCCCGTGATTTGATGAAACAAAACCTGTTTGCTCTTCATCTTCTCCAGGATTCCTCCAGTGGTTAATGCAACCGCCACGATGACATACCATACTGCATCTATGGACATTCCAAGTATTGCTAAAACCCATTTAGTACCCTCCGCCATTCCAGGTTCCAATACAGATGCGAGTACTGCGAGCATAAAAACTGCAATTTTTGGATTGAAAAAGGCTATGAAAAAGCCCTCAAAAAACCCATCACGCTTAGAATCTTTAATCTCGTAAGTTTCAGATTTGGCACGAAGTAATCCAATTCCCATCCAAATCAAGACAACGACTCCAATCAATTGTAAAATTGTGAAAAGAGAAGGATTGGTTTCCATGATGACCACGAGTCCAAATACAGCCGCTACAGCATAAAAACCGAAACCTAGGCCATGACCTAGAGCACAAGAGACTCCTCTAGAACGACCCCCAATGATGGTATTTCTAACCACTACTGCAAGCGATGGACCAGGAGATGTGGCCCCCATTATGAATAAAGCAGCAGCAGCTACTACCGCCGACCATTCAACCTCCATGTTACAACGCAAAACGATGAATGTTAACAACAGTTTGATGATAGAGTATGGTTTGGAAATGATATGCGTAGTATCCTAGTCGCTCTTTTGCTATGTCTCGCCGCGCTTTCTGGATGCTTTGGAGACATTTTTAGCGATGATAATGAATCTACTGCAGAAATTTGTACCGGTGAAGAGGACGAGGATGGAAATCTTGCCGAGTCATGTGACATCGAGCCGAATGTACCTACAATACCAGATAACTCTACAATCGTAGCTGTAGATCCTATTGACAATACAAATAATTCCACAGACAATGAGTCTAACAATACTTCAAGCAATAACACTGAACCCGTGGATTACGGCCCTTCAGAAGGACAACAGGTTCCATTGATTACTGCCCAAGCACGAAGTTTGAATGGTACATGGGAGAATTGGTCAATTTACGATTTGATAGAGAGTTCATGGAATGGAACTCCAGAAAATATGAGCAATGGTAGCGACCATAAATGGATAATGATCGAATTTGTTTCTACCGATTGCGGGCACTGTTGGAATGCCGCAGACGAGATGAGTGAATTGCATGAAAATTATAGTGAAAACCTGGCTTTCCTTACCTTTGCGGTAAACTTCTCCTCCAATAACAGATTCAATGCCAGTCAAGAGGAGATTGCAGCGTTTCAAGATATTACTTCTCACGAAGGCTGTTATCAGGAATCACAAAATTGCGACCAGAGACCCGGTGAACCACATAATTGGACTTACGTAGATGACCGTGACCAAACTTGGATGTACGAACTAAGTGTCACTGGCACACCTTCTTTCTTCATCATTAGTCCAGACGGCGAGGTATTTTGGAATCAAAAAGAAAGCAGTGAAGGTCTGTATGAGGTCCTTGAGAGATTATTCGGACCACTTTCTTCTGAATAATTCAAGATTAAGCATACCTTTGTCTTGACAATCTTTCTGAAGTTTCTAGTGAAGCAATATCTAGATGTTTCTGAATTGTTACATAATCCAAAACTGTTACAGTTGCGTTAACTAATGCTTCACCAGCGGTCTGACTTCTCTTCCTCTCCTTCTTCGCCATGAACTGTAAATCAACATATACCAATAAATAAGTTTCTAAAGATGTATCATAGTAAAGTCATCAGTGTTTAATGACTTAATTCGGCGATTAATTTCCGGTATACGGAAATATATTTTCCTATTTACAAATATTAATTGTTTTAATTAGGAATAAAACTTGATAATTTTATGATTTTTATTCTAAACTAGTAGAAAAATCCCATGTAACTTCCTTGCTAAAATTATGCTACCGGCACGTTATCTTTTCATACGGTGGTAAAGACTTGTGAATGGTGGATTTTGAAAAATTATTCTTTTTCTAATACTTCGATTATGTCCTCGCCATGGATAGATATTTCTTAGCCAAGGACGAATTAAGAAATTTAATTCTTTCAATAAAGATGCTGTTACAGGGTAGCCTATGAAATCTCCAATCAGAGTATCAGTTCTACACCTTGGGCAAAAGAATCGTCTCGGTTGTGGTGCAAACGGTCGATGTTTGAAAGTNATTATTCTTACAGATTTAGAATCAAAAATGGCAATACAGTTGTAGCATCCTATCCAATTACTTTCTAGAAGCATATCAATATCTTCTCTGCAAGTCATTTCTATATGCATCAACAATTTATCNGTAATTATCTCTACATCCTCTTCAAACATCTAATCACCTAAAGGAATCTCGATTTGATGGCCCCAATCACATGGCATTCTTCCGCCTTCAATGACCGCCCATATGACTGGATAATTTGGTGCAGTTGAAGGTGCAGAACCATATCCATCTGTCATGTATATCAAAATCTCAGGCCTGTCATGGCTATCTTTATCCAACAAATCAAATGGTGGATTGAAATCGGTTCCTCCCCCACCCTTCAGCTCAAATTTGTCAGGGTCGAACGGTGTATCTTGATCATAGATAGCGTCATCCTGTATTCCCCAATCACATTGAATTAATCGAAGTTGATAGCCTCCAAAAGAATTCAGTAATCCCAATACTTCAGACATGAATGCTAAAACAATTTCACCATCAGTGCTTCCACTGGTATCTATGACAATTACTACATTCAATTGTTTTTGTTTTTGTATCGATGGNAGGTATATTTTCTTGTATACATGCCTTCGATTTGGTGGAAGCCATTTACGTGTTCCACCAAACATTGGAGTAAGGTATTGGCGTAATAGTTCTCTCCAAGGCACCTTTGCCTCGAATAAACGGTCCAGGACGCGAGAATACATCCCAACATCAACACCTCGTTCTTGACATTGTTGCGATGCAGCCATAATTCTGGCTTTCCATTCTTTCCAAACATCATCTGAACGACGGGGTTTGAAATCGGAATCTACTTTGAGAGATATTTCAGTATCTGCATCTCCTTCAACAGTTCCAAAACCATCGGAACCAGAATTACATTTGTCATCAGTTCCTTCTAACATATGTTCATCCATTACTTGCCCTTCCATATCGATTTCACCATCTTTGATTTTTTCAAAGACCTGTTCGGCTGATGCCCCCTTGTAGTTTCGATATAGCACAGCACCTTTTGGAATTGTAAAGCCATCATCCTCCAGCAATGAATTTACTTCATGGTCTATGGCATGATTCCAAGCTCGATGGTCGTCGATACGTCCACTTTCTCTAGTGAAATGCGATAAAGCACAATGCCAGATTTCATGCGCTAATATCGTCATACGCTCATCATCAGCTAGTTCTGCAAGAAAGTGTGGGTTGAAAAAAATTCTTTTGCCATCTGTACAAGCGGTTTGACATCTATGGTCGACTACCGGAATAATATCCAAACTCATCGCTAGATTGCCTAGAAATGGCCTCCATGCTAACATATCCATTCGATCATTTGACCAATTATCCAGACCTATTTGTTTGGCAATTTTATCATCTTCAGTTGGTTCAAGAATATTGACCTTGGGCTTTTTGTCTTTCAATACTCACACCTCAAATAACAGGATTTTATTCTCTAATTCAGCGTGTGATGGATGTTCAAAGAAGGCTGTTAGCATATCATCTAAATTATCAGCATCGAGAGCTAATGTTAGGTCGTGATGAATTAATTGNGCCCAATCANTTGATAGTTCTAAAAGAATCTCAAATAATCCATCTAGCAATTCCTCGGGTTTTTGATCTTGCCTAATATGATGTACTATTGCGGATGCCATAGCATATTTTTGGTCGGATCTTTCAGGTATTTTGATACTGATATTTTTCCTTAGCATCTCTCCCACGTCAGGAATCTGCTCACTCCATTGTAAGAACCCAATGAACTCAATTCCTGCTCCAGGACCTACTAGTCCTTCGATAATACTGTGGACTAAAACCGGTTCTAACTTCCTTGCTTCTGCCATTTCCATTTCAATAGCAACACGTTCCCATGTTCTTGGGCTCGGCCATCCTCTTTCGCGATTTCCGTCCATATTGAATAGTAGATGGGGAGCAAAGCGAATGAATGCTGTAACACGGTGGTCTAACCTTTTACTTACTGCCCAGTCAATCCAGGATTTACTATCTGCTCTTATTTCGATGTGGCAGAATCTATTTGCAAGAGCGCTAGACATGGTTCTAGATACCGCTGAATCGCTCGTTCTGTTTCCTGCTGCTACAATGTACCATCCCTTAGGAACTTCATACAATTGACCTAATCTTCTATCAAGAATAAATTCGTATGCTGCTACTTGTAAAGTAGGGTCTGCTGCAGTAATTTCATCGAAAAGAATGATGCCTTTTTCAGGTACTCCTTCTTGACCTTCTCTCGGCCATTCTGAGGAAATGATCCAATCAATGCCTTGTTTATCATCTCTAGGAACAGGCAGACCGCGAATATCTACAGGCTCTCTTTGAGCTAGTCTAACATCGATAAATCCGATGCCATAATCTTCACATAGGTCTCGAATGAAAGTGCTCTTTCCAATTCCAGGAGCACCCCAGAACATCAGAGGTGGGACTTCATTTGCTCTTTCAGGCCACTGCCACATCATTTCGATTTGATGTTCGAGTATACTTCTTGCATTCTTTACATTGGTTCCAGTTGTTACTTTAATATCCGTGCTCATATTTTTCTCTCCATTTTTGCAGATAAGGCCACTGCGGTCTCGCTGCTTTCCCAGTAGAAAATGCTCTTCGCCCAGCGATAGCGATAGCATGTATTTCCTTTGACTCATCCACGGATATCTCACGTGATGATTTAAGCCTAGTAAGCGCCATTCTAGCACTCGAGTTGTCAGATTTTTCTATCATTGCAACCAGTAATGCTACCTTACACCAAATATCCATTTGTGAACCCATTATATTTGCAACCATGTTTTTCACAACTTGTTTACTAATTATGGGACATCTCTCTAGATGGTGAATTAAGAATTCGCAGCAATTTGGGTCCTTGATGATTTTTTCATCAATATAGATTCCATTAGCTAATCTTTCCAAACGAGTTTGCGAATAGGAATCCTGACGCTTAGTTCCTATTGCAGCTATAATGGAAACCATAAGGTCTCGAACACGAGGGTCTTTTCCTGTTGAATGATAACGCATTGAACGGAAACGTCCAGTTCTTTCGTCAAGGCCAATATACTTGCAATCCTCCCCACTGTGTAGCCAGATCTCAAGGTCTAAGCGTCCAAATGGCATAACCGAATGTAATGGATAATACCATTCATTAAACATAATCTGATTTGAATTGAGTGAGCGTAGGCGCTTCCATTTACCACCTAGAGAAAAGTTCTTTTCAGTATTTACTGATTCTGTAATCAGCAATGGAGCCTCATGATTAACCATCGAAATGGAATGACGTAACTTAACTACTTCTTTCGAATCGAACCCGCGGATAATTAGAGCGGTGAGTACTCGCATCGCTTTGTACTGTTCAAATCGAGAGGAATTATGATTACACCACGAACCAAAAGCATCTATTGCAGGCTTACCTTGTACCATTATGGCATCTATAAGTTGAGGTATTGGTACTCCAAAAGATAGCTCATCGATAGGTATACCCATTACGCTAGACCAGTGGCATAAACCACCAACTGAATCATATTTATTGGGAGTGATACAGATGCCACCCATATCTTCACATGTTCGTAAATCATCATATGTTGTAGCGGCCAAAAAATGAGGCATTCTTAACATTGTTATTTGGTCATTATACCATTCAGGAGCTTGGTGCCAAAATCCTCCAATCGCAATAACATCTCGGATCTCCTTTGGCGAGTTAATAATCAATCTGTCACCAAAACCTTTGACCGATTCTATACTCTTACATCCATTAATTACTAGCGATAGAACCTTTCTTCTAACATCTATGCTTCGTAGATTTGGTGAACTACGAACTGTAAGTTGACGAATCGTATTCGTGCCACTAACTTTTAGAGAATTTAGAGACTCATCTCCAATAACAACAATATGATTCCACTCACCATCAATCTCGACAATTTTGTTTTCATCACCCTTGGCGATAAAAATCAGCAAATCATTTTCATTGCAATCATTAGTAATATTCTGTTCCGAACTGATCATTGCTCCCCAAGAGTCTTCAAGGGCAAGAGTATAATGATCTCTAACTCTACCTATAGTAAGAGGTTCAGTTTCACGAGGAAGCACTATTTCTTCGATTCTTCCATCGATTGAAACTGTATTTCTAGGTATTTCTGTAAAGGTGATTTTACACCCACTTTTCTTAGAATCAGATTGCCAAGACTTTTTGTCTCTTCCAAGAACAATACTTTTCAAATTAGGAGCGTATTCCACATAAAGTTCACTTTCTCCAGTAATAAATTCAGCATCGATATCTTCTAGATCTCTACCTACTATGTGCATTCTTTGTTTCACATCAGGTAGTGAAATCTGACGTTCTCCATCGTCAGCAACTATCATCCATGGCTCCAAATTTTACCCTCCTTCTGCATGTTGATAATTCCTTACTTTACCGGGATTAAATATCGGTAATAAGAAGGAATAATCGGACGAAGTTTGTCTCACGGCCCGTCTGTTATTAACCCCCCGAAATCTCTGGAGGCAACATGATGATTTCCAACTTAATAAGCAACTAAATCATACAGGTGGGTGGCACAATAGTTCACCCCACCTGTAACCCTTCAAAGATTCGATTACAGAGTAAGGTAAAGCCAACCTTCGCCTACCGACCGAGAGAATCAACCATTGATTGGGACGCATAGTTTCCAGTAACGAATCATTTCCAGTTAATGCCAACTCATTACCGTATACTCCATGACAGTTAAGCAAGTCTACTGCCATGGAAACCCATCCTCTTTGCACACAATCAACACAAGGTTCTAGTGGGTCTGAAAAAATGGCTTCATGCTCCCTAAAAGTATCAAGGCAATATGCCGAGAAATCCATTCCTATCATTCCAGGTTCGTAGTTAACATCTTCCATCACGAATCCAAGTAATAGTTTCTGACCACTTCTTCTGGTTACAATGTGAAAATTCTCTAATCTCTCCTGGCCTTCAATACGACCTGTATGCGCTTGCATAATCAATTCCAAGTCCCATGGGTCATTCATTTCAACAGCGGGGTCATGCATCAGCTGGTGTTTGGTGCCACCTGCCATTCCTTCATTGAAATTCAATTCCTCATGATTGAATGCTCTAGGGAAACCCGGCCGATGTTTACATGTACTTCTATGAAATGAATCCGCTTCAGAAGAGCGATAGCCGCCAAAAACAGTCCATTCACCTAAAGATGAACTCCATTTTGAGATTGAAACTCTACATGGTTTCCACGAGTCGCCATCAAAAATAAATGGGAAGTCGCGTCCATCAAGATGGAATAATTCTTCTACTATAGTATATTCAATTGATTTTCCGTATGCCATACTAGATCTCATTGAATTAAGACCCTTATGAACCCATGCAATTATTCAACCATTTTAGCCAACATAAACTCCTGGTGCAGAGTTATTTGCATCGGTAAGTTTTGGTGTTGCCTTGTATGCAAGACCTCTTCTTTTCAATACATCTCCAATCGAATCTTGTAGGTCGGTTTGATTGATTTTCTTTCTCCCACTTGATACCGCACTGATTAGTGCTGATTGAACAACTTCTCTAATCCAAGCACCGCTTAGACCTTCAGTATCTTTAGATAGTTTCTTCACAACTCTACCACTTCTTACAGAAGAAGGCATCTTTGCAAGTAATTTTTCAAGAATCTGTTCACGTTGTGCATATTCTGGTAAACCGACTTCGATGATTCTATCGAATCGACCAGGTCTATCAGAGATGGCAGGGTCAATATTTTGAGTATGATTGGTCGTTGCAATGATTACAACTCCATCATTAGGAGACATACCATCCATCGCTTGGAGATATTCACCTAAAATCGGATGGTCTGTAAATTGTCTACTTACAGTCCCCGCTGTATCAATGTCTTCAATGATGATTAAACTCGGAGATAATTTTCTTGCAATCTCAAAGGCAGTTCTTACATCATGTCTTTGATTTATCATTTCTGCCGAGATAAGGATTGTCGAGATATCACATTCAGCTGCCAAGGCCTTTGCATACATTGTCTTACCAGTTCCTGGTGCGCCTGAAAGAATAATTCCTCGTGAATTTGGAAGCCCCTTTTCTTTTAGCATTGGCATGACTTTGATGAAATCTATAACGTCGCGTTTTAGAGTCTCTCTGATAGCAGGATTCCAAGCAAGTAATTCTCCAATCTTGTCATTTCTCTTGATGAAATTATAATCCATGTCAAAGAATTCACCCTTTAGTGGACCTGATTGGTAGAAGTCATGTTCAAACTCTTCAATCAATTGTAAAGCATCTCCTTCGTGCCTAGTAGTGACCACGATTCTTTGGTCTCCATCACTATCTTGAGATGCGGTCAAAACGACTCTTTCTCCAGTTGGAGAAATGTAGAATCGAGTCCCTATTGACATATATCTCTTTGAACCTTTGTTACCAATCTCTATGTTGCCATAGTTCGCATCTCTTAGGATTTCATCCTTGATAATGAACTCGCGAAACATATGCCAATCGGCAAAGAACTCATCGACATGGGACTTAATCAGCGAGCCAAGGTTTGAACTCCAGTATTTCGAATCACTATGGGATGATTCTCCAAAGAACTCTCTTACCATTCTTTCATACAATGGTGTTGGCATCTCTTTTTCTAGCATTACAGCATGTCTTGCTCTTTCATATTGAGCGTAATCGATACTAAACTTGCCAAGAGGAGTATCTACAGTAAACATCGTCTCACAATCTTCTAGAGCTTCAATACCACCTTTCTCCATTGCAATTTGCCCAATGATATCTCCTGCTTCTTCTAACAATTCTTCTAATTCCTCAATCTTATCCAACATTTTACCAACAACCTTTGGTACTTCTAAACAAATGAAATATTTGAAAAAAAGTACGACGGATAACAACAGCAGGGGAGGGGGTTCTTAAGGTCGAGGATTTGTATATTGTTCAAATCACATATTACGGCGATATTGCCCACCGACTGCAAATAGAGCATCAGTGATCTGGCCAAGGCTTGCTACCTTGGTGGTTTCCATAAGTTCAGCAAATACATTTCCACCTTCTCTGGCGACCTTCTGCAATTTTTCAAGGGCTTCACTTGGAGGTGAAATCGCTTGGGTTCTTTCTAAGCAGGCTTGCTTTTCATCAGGTGTCGCTCTAGCGAGCTCCATTTCAAAATCATCTGCAGATGAAGCATCGAAGGCCTGAGCATTCGGATTTAGGAACGTATTAACTCCTATAATTGGTAATGTACCATCATGTTTTAGATGTTCATAGTACATGCTTTCATCTTGTATTTTTCCTCTTTGGTACATCGTTTCCATCGCACCTAGAACTCCGCCACGACGGCTCAATGCCTCAAACTCTTGTAACACGGCTTCTTCTACAAGGTCGGTTAGTTCGTCTACAATAAAGGAGCCTTGCATCGGATTCTCAGTTTTAGTCCATCCACTTTCTTTGTTGACTATCAGTTGTATTGCTAATGCTCGGCGAACCGAATCTTCAGTAGGGGTAGTAATCGCTTCATCAAAGGCATTTGTATGTAGGGAGTTTGCGTTATCTTGGATCGCAAGAAGCGCTTGTAGTGTTGTTCTTATGTCATTGAAATCGATTTCTTGAGCGTGTAGGCTTCTACCGCTGGTTTGAATGTGATATTTGAGTTTCTGACTGCGCTCATCTGCACCATACAAATCACGCATTGCTACAGCCCATATTCGACGAGCAACCCTGCCTATTACTGTATATTCTGGGTCAAGACCATTGGAGAAGAAGAACGACAGATTGGGTGCAAATTGTGCAACATCCATTCCACGACTTCTGTAATATTCAACATAGGTAAATCCATTTGCTAGAGTCAAAGCAAGTTGAGTGATTGGATTAGCACCTGCTTCTGCGATATGGTATCCCGAAATTGAAACAGAGTAATGGTTTCTAACCCCGTTATCGATGTAGTATTGCTGTACGTCTCCCATCATCTTTAGAGCGAATGGCGTAGAAAAGATACATGTGTTTTGAGCTTGATCTTCTTTGAGAATATCTGCTTGCACAGTTCCTCGAACGGTTTGTAATGTTCGAGATTTTATCTCTTCATAGGTCGCAGCATCCACCATTTCATCACCACGCTTACCAACNGTTGCTAATCCAAACCCATCATGTCCTTCTGGTAAATCACCACGATAGCCACTAGAATCAGAAGCAATTTGNAGATGCTTCTCCACCTGTTGGTCGATTGCAGCATTGAGGTAGAATGCAAGAATAATTGGAGCAGGCCCATTAATGGTCATAGAAACAGAGGTATTTGCATCGCACAAATCAAATCCTGAATACAATCTCTTAGCATCATCAACACTGGCAATTGAAACACCGGAGTTCCCAACTTTGCCCCAAATGTCAGGCCGACGGTCAGGGTCTCTCCCGTACAGGGTGACGCTATCAAAAGCAGTTGACAATCTAACATAATCCTGTCCTTGGGAAAGTAAATGGAATCTGCGATTAGTACGCTCTCCTTCACCTTCACCTGCAAACATCCTAGCACTGAGTTCATCTGTTCTCTTGAATGGGAAAACACCCGAAGTGAATGGGAAATGGCCTGGTGCATTTTCCTTAGATATCCACTGATACATTTCGCCATCATCAACAAATGTTGGTAGAGCAACTCTGGGTATCATTTGATGAGATAGGCTTTCAGTTACTGTGGATACAGTGAATGGCTTGCCACGAACATGGTAGGTATATTCACCGCTTGCATATTGTTTTGCAAGTTCTCTAAAGCCATCTACTTCTGATTTTGCGACTGCAATTTCCTCTTTGACATCTACAATCTGTGTTTCTATTTCAGATGCGGTAGAAGGGACTTCCTTAGCAGCGGTTTCTAAATGTTGAACTAGGCGTAACTTTTGAGCGATTTCAGAATTCTTAGCATGATACTCACGAATAGCGGCTGCGATTTCAGAAAGGTAGTGGACTCTTTCTGGAGGGATCACTCCTTTTCTTTCTCCAATAACTCCCAATGGCTGAGATGCTTCAAATCCAACTATCGATGCTAATTTTTGCCACAATACATCGACTCCAGGGTCAGCAAACTGACTTGCTATAGTGGCCACAACAGGTAACTCTTCATCTGCTGCCTCGAACATATTTCTATTCCTTCTAACCTGTTTGCGTATNGCGCGNAGGGCGTCTTCGCTTCCNCGTTTCTCATATTTGTTTAGAACAACTAAATCCGCTACATCGAGCATTTCGATTTTTTCTAGTTGNGTATGAGCTCCGAACTCAGCAGTCATNACGTAAAGCGAATGGTCTGATACAGTAGTAATGGCATCACTGCCTTGGCCAATCCCGCTAGTTTCACAAAATATCATGTCNAAGCCAACCGCTTTTGCTACCTCGATAGCACGGTCTAGGTTTGCACTAATTTCTGAACCTGAACCTCTACTTGCTAGAGAGCGCATGTAGAGNTTATTNTTGGACAAAGAATTCATTCTAATACGGTCACCTAATAGTGCNCCNCCTGTTCTTTTTCGAGTAGGGTCTACACAAAGAAGACAAATCTTCTTGTCAGGATTATCACGCATTATTCGTAACATCAATTCGTCTAAGAGNCTACTTTTACCTGCTCCACCAGTTCCTGTGAAACCAATCACTGGCACTTCAGAACTAGATGAACGACATCGTTCTACAATTTGACTGAATTGTTCATCAGTAGCCCATTCCGACATTGTCAACATCAANCCAACNTTTGCCATCTCATCAGGTGTAACCGGGCCCTCTAGTGATGCCATCCTCTCTTCATTGGTTAGATNAACTTCTGCAGCAGTTCCCATCAAATCATGAATCATTCCCATAAGTCCCATGACCCTACCATCATCAGGTGAATAGATTCTAGAGATTCCAGATGCGTGTAGGTCACGGATTTCAGGAGGTGTAATGGTTCCTCCTCCACCACCAAAAATACGAACATGACTACATCCAGCCTCATCTAATAGTTGGCGTATATAGGTGAAATATTCCATATGTCCACCTTGATANGAGGTTAATGCAACAGCATGAGCNTCCTCCTGTACCGCACAATCGACCACATCTTTTGCTGAACGGTCGTGGCCAAGATGAATTACCTCTGCGCCAGATGTTTGAATCAGCCGACGCATTACATTTATTGCAGCATCATGGCCATCAAATAGGCTTGCAGCAGTAATAACACGAACAGGACCGGTGCTNGTTTCGAACACTGGGACCTCCTCCGACATGGTCCTACGGACCATACGGCCATTCATCACCATTCTGTATGACAATGTTGCCAAGGGTTTTGGTCCTGATAGGCCCAACCTCCTTTATGCGACCACGTTGGGTATTGTCTCCAAGCGAGGTTGCAATCCTAGATTGTAACGCTGAATCATTAGGTGTAGATATGGATAAACTGATGATTACAGCAGCGAGTCATCTTGCTGATGCTTTGGAAAATGCACCGAGTCCNATTTGGATTTTATGTGGGCCNGGAAATAATGGTGGAGATGGTTTTAGATTAGCGGAAATGATNGAATCATGTTTTGTAATTGCAACACATNATGAACAGAAAACAGAACTATCACAAAGGGCTAGAGANGACTGCNCAAAGCAAATCTACTCTTTAGAAGAATTACCTAATGGAGCCCCTGCGGTTATAGTNGATTGNCTGCTCGGTGCTGGAAGTATAGGAAAGCCTCGAGGAAGAGTCTTGCAATTGATGGAAGCAATACCNGNCAGNCCGCAAATCTTNGCATGTGATATGCCCACTGGNTGNGGTTCTGGTTTNGCNTTCAATGCCTTTAGAACCGTAACATTTGATTCGCCCAAATCCAACATGGTAGATGCAGAAGGNAGGNTACTTCCCGAAGTAGGCGATCTTTTCATTGCACCNCTNGGTTNGCCNGATGAAACCCTAAATCCGGGACCAGGTGACCTTTTGCGTTATCCTAAACCAGTTGCTGAACAAGTGAAAGGAGACCGAGGAAGGGTTTTGATTTTAGGAGGAGGACCATATCACGGTGCTCCAATCTTAGCGGGGATGGCTGCTGCAAGAATGGGTGTTGACCTCGTTCATGTTGCTATGCCCAACGATGCCAGCAAGCGAGCGAAGTGGCCTTCTGAATTAATTCCTGAATCAATGTCTGACAAAGAAATCATTACCGACATATCATCTATTGTCAAGAGATGTCAAACCGGTAGAGGAGTACAAGCCCTTGTAATAGGACCTGGCATGGGTAAGCATGAATCCTCACTTGAAGCGGTTAGGCAATTGATCAAGCTAACACCAGATATCCCGAAAGTGATTGATGCAGATGCAATCAGCGCCCTAAAGGGATGGCCTGTAGGCTTAGATGGAGTGGTTACTCCTCATTCGAAAGAATTGGAAAATTGGGTAGGAAGCATTGACGCCATCCCAGATTTGCTAGTTGGTGCTGAAGAAAACCGAGTGGTTGTTGCCACAGGCTCCACCGACATAATCATCGGAGCTGCTGGGCGCGGAGGAATAGCCGAGGGTGGAAATCCGCGCATGGCAATGGGTGGTACTGGCGACCTTCTTGCTGGCTGTATTGGAGGATTGTTGGGTCTTGGACTTAGCCCGTGGGGTGCAAGCCGTTTAGCCACTTATTTACTGCGAAAGGCAGGCGAGGTTGCTGGTGAAGAAATAGGACCTGGTCTCGTTGCAGAGGATATTCCGCCCTATTTGTCAAAGGCATTGATGGGCTGATCACAAAACAGGTTCTTCACCGTCGACAAGTGCAGGTAGCCCTTTCTTTTTACGAACATAATCGGTATAATTTCCATAATACTTGGTGACTATTCCATCATTAAGTTCCCAAATTTGATTCACAACATGGTCCAAGAACCACCGGTCGTGGCTGACTGTAACGATTGCACCATCATATTCGGAGAGAACTTCTTCTAAGGTATCTTTAGCATCCATATCTAGGTGATTTGTAGGCTCATCTAGTAATAATATATTATTTTCTTCAAGTAGAAGTTTGAGTAAGGCAACTCTTGCTCTTTCCCCTCCAGATAGTTTTCCTAAAGGCGTAGTAACCTGTTCTTTAGTGAATTGAAAGCGACCTAATGCTGCCCTAATATCTCCATATTCGAAGTCCGGTCTTAGCAATTCTACCTGTTGGACAGGGTTCAGTTTGAAATCTAGAGTTCTATGGTCTTGGTGATAGTATCCAATTATCGCCCCTGGTGCAAGGTCACGTGTTCCCGAATCGATTTCCTCGTCACCGGTAATGAGTTTCAAAAGCGTGGTTTTCCCTTGACCGTTGCCACCGACAATTCCTATGCGGTCACCCTTTGAGATCTCCATATCTTGGTTATCCAAAATCGGTCTTTTCATACCTTCAAAGTGTTTTGATGCACCGAGGAATTGTATGAAATCGTTTGAGGATTTATCTTGAGCTTCTATACTGAACCTTAGTCCCTTTCTTTGCTTTGGTTTGCGTGCTTTCAAAGCCTTGAGTTCTTGTTGCATACGCTCAATCATCTTATGTTTTGCAGATATCGACTTGTCATATTTGTTAGCGCTCTTCATCGAACGAAGTGCAGATTGTGTGTGTGCGATTTTCTTTTCTGTGTTAGAGATTTTATCATCTAATGCTGCTAGGAAGTTTTGTTTTTGCTTTAGGAAAGCAGAATAATTACCCTTGTAATTCCAGTTCCTCAAATTATCTATTTCAACAATTCTCGTACATACCTGGTCGAGGAAATAGCGGTCGTGTGAGACGATTAATTGTGCTCCAACGAACTCTTTGATGAAATCTTCTAGCCATTCTGTTGTCTGAATATCAAGGTGATTTGTCGGCTCATCCAGGAAGATAACATCTACTCCAGATAATCCTACAAGTTGACGAGCAAGTGCTAATTTTGCTCTTTCTCCTCCTGATAATTGACTTACTTTCATTTCAACTGGATGCTGGTCTAATCCTAATTTTTCTAAAATCGCTTTAGCAATCCCTGCAACATTAGAGCCGCCAGATTCTCCTAACATCTGTTGCAAATCAGAATACCTATCCATCACAGGTTGCCAATCGCCTTCGTAAAATGCAGGGTCAACCATCTTGGCTTCAATAGCAGCAATCTCTTCTTCTAATTCTTGGAATTGCCTACCCTTGCGCCCCAACTCTTCTTCGATTGTAGAATCATCTTCAATATCACGGATTTGGGTTAGGTAGGCGATGCGTAAAGCAGGTGAGAATTCGATGTCTCCAACATCCTGCTTTTGCTCTGAAATCGTATTTAGTAGAGTGGTTTTACCCGCTCCATTATGACCTACTATTCCGATGCGGTCGCCTTCATTGACCATCATATTGATGTCCTGTAGAACAGTGACTGCACCAAAGGCTCTGTCGACGCCTTCAACACGGATTAATTCACGGGACATAGACCAAGGCGATAGCCCGCGCTTCTTGGACCCACCGGTTATTTTCGGCAATCATGNCGAAGCAAAAGCATTAACCATTGCCAAAACCGTGTCAGGGTCGNTACCAGTACCCATCTTGGTTATGGTAACTTGGACTTCACATCCGCCGTTGGTTCCATCACATAGGTCGCCAGAGCCTTCGGAGATTGTTATTCCCTCAGAAACTTCCCATGCTTGGTCGTTGCCGGCACCTTCGAAAGGTGTCCATATACATGCTGCGTCGCTATCTGCGTCGCCACATGCTGTTGGGGTTCCGCTATCTACCGNAATCACTACCTTGAGCAAAGCCCAATTTAGGTCGGTCCCTTGAGTCATCATTATTTCTACTAGTGCGTTGTTGCCGCCATCGTCCATTGTTCCAGCTGCATCATTACTCATAAAAGAGTAAAAATCTAAACTGCCGCCACTGTCATCATAATCATCTTCATCATCGCAACTGTCCATTCCGAATAAGTGAAAGAATTCAACAGTAGATGCGCCATGTTCATCAACTGCAATAAATGCCAGATCTATTTGCTCACAATTATTACTCATCCCTCTATTCCAAACTTGTTTATTGATGGAATCATCTATGGCAACCATAGTTAGGCCATGGTTTGGCTCTATTGGAATGTCAATCGTTCCATCGAAATCTGTGTCAATTCCTTTGGTCATGGAATCTCCATCAGGGTCTACCGATAAAAAGTCGAAATAACCCATGCAATCTCCTGGTTCAATTAAATTAGCGAGATGTATGTACTCTCCATCTTCTAGGGACTCTTCTATGACCGATCTTTGCTCATCTAGTGTGTCAGGTAGTGGCTCCTCTTCAATATCTTCTTCATCGAGGCAGACAAAATATCCCGAATCTTTCCAATTATTTGGAATTAAATCAACTTCCTCATGGGCCTCGTTATCCAAGTAGAATTCCTTGACAGTTAATTCAGGTGGTGAATTCGAAGCAAGCAGCATTGCATCTGCAAGGTCTTGGGCAGTTACAGTTATTGTTCCATCATCGGTCTCATCTGCAGAAGCAGAACTATCAGTTGCCCCAAAACATCCTGCTAGCAGGAGTATNGTNGTCANNGTCANNANATTGAAAGCACGTGTCGCATTCATAANTTTCAATCATTATCGACGCAGTATTAACCTTGTGCAGGAATACTAGGAGTTTATTCTAGTGCAGTGAAGGCACTAGCAACGCGTGCTTTACTGTGTAATTTAGCGGTTCGATTTACCTCTGCTTGCCGCCTTGCTTTCAATTCAGATTTCATACCTGGGCAAGCTACTAGGCATACACCTATTCCTAGAATTGCTCCAGTCAATAGCGACAACCATAGCGTGAATCCTAGAGCAAAGGCATTGATGGCACCAGCGATTAAACCGATTGCCAATCCAATTCCTAGAGGTTTTTCTGCAATCTTTAACAGCGTTGCGCTGCCATAAATTACCTCTGCTAGCGGCTTTGCCATTCCCAATCAATTACCCTAGTCGGTAAATATACTATCGCTCTAGCCGAATCACGGCAAATATCGGTTAAATACTACCGGATTAAGTCCATCAAAGGTTTTTGATAGCCTCATCGTGATGGGTTAGAAGGTTACGTAGTTTGACCTTGAGTGAAGGAGTCATCATATCGTTATCAACAGTCCATTCATTAGGATCTAGAATGATATTTCTAGCGGTTTCATATCCTTTCCATACAGGTTCAACCATATTCTCTGTTGCTAGATGCTTCAGTAGCCAAGCCTTGACGCCTTCATCATTACATAATTCCTCATCGTCTGCTGGAGCATTAACCCCTGCATCAGAAAGNGCACTTCTTAGAGGCTTCATAGCAGGGTGCACGATTAGGAATGTGTTACGCATGTTTCTTCCATCTAATACACATTGTTCAACAAGTGGTGAAAGTTTGAGATTCTCTTCAAGTGGTGCTGGAGATACATACTTTCCATTTTCTAACTTGAATTGACTCTTTACTCTTCCAGTAATAGATAGGAAACCATCGACCATCTTTCCAAGGTCACCAGTACGGAATCCACCATCTTCAGTCATTACTTCAGCGGTAGCTTCTGGTAAGTTCCAGTATCCTTGCATAATGTTTGGTCCATGAACAATAACTTCGCCTTCATCAGGTCGGTCAGGGTCATCCCATGCACTCTTATCGATAGTAACAGTAACTCCGTTTGCTGGTTTTCCAACAGTACGAAGTCTCGACTGACCAGGACCCATCCAGCCATTTGCAGATACTAGAGGTGAAGTTTCAGTTANNCCATATCCTTCATAGCAACTGAATCCAACCTTTTGTACAAAGGCTGCAACATCTGGTGAAAGAGCAGCAGCTCCCGACATACAGAAACGGATATTTCCACCGAATCGAGCACGNACTTTACTCCAAACNAGTTTGTCCCAAAGTTTGTCAAAGAANCCACTTGGAGGAACAGCATCACATTCGACACCAGCCTTAGCGATTCTCTTTGCTGCGGATTTTTGTGCCTTACCAATAAACATCTTTTTCAGACCAGTAGCGCTATCAAATTGACTGTTAACNCGGTCNTAGAACTTATTCCATACACGAGGTACTGCTAGTAATGCTGCCGGCTTAATCTCAATACATTCATCTGCAATCTTTGTTAGGTCGGAAATCAGGTTGATGTGTACTCCCATTCTAATCATCCAATGTAAATCGAATGTCGAACCAAACGAGTGAGCCCAAGGAAGGAATGCNGCATTCTTGTCACCAGGGTATAATTCAAACACTCCTTGAACACAAAGNACGTTGGATAGTGTGTTCCAGTTTGATAGCATTACTCCTTTTGGATCTCCTGTAGTTCCAGAAGTGTAAATCAAAGTCGAAAGAGATTCATGGTTATCGTTGAATCCATCCAAGTCCTCAGCAGCACGTCCCTCAGCAACGAAAGAGGACCACATTCGGACCTCAATACCTTCTGGAGGCAATTCATTTGCAGGTTCATCGCCGAGTAAAATTACTCCTGAAGAAGGCCATGCGTCATCTTCTAGACTAGCGCATAATTTGTCTAAGACCTCAGTATTTGCTACAACTACTGCCTTAGGGGTTGAATCTTTCAAGATGTAAGCCCAATCTTTTCCATGTTGGTGGGTATACATTGCAGTATATGCTGCTCCAAGTGCATTTGCTCCATAAGATACCGCTGCCCACTCAACTGAGTTGTCAACAATAATTGCTACACGGTCATCCTTTTCAACGCCAATATCTCGAAGTCCCTTTGCTACTGAAGTAGCTAATTCTCCAAATTCACGATATGTTAGGTGTACTCTGGCCATACCTGGTGCTGGGATAAATCCGAAGCACGGGTCATCAGCAAACATCTCTTGACTTACCATTAGCATTTGGTAAAGTGTACGAGGGTCATCTCCCTCTGGTTTAATCCATTGTCTATCTTGTGGTTGGCGAGGCCAAGCCATTTTTTTCGGCTGCATACTTAGTGTGAGAGAGCACACCGATTATGAATTATTGCCCTGCAAAGCATTTGTAACATTGGCACGCCAATCGGCTCCATCATTACGATTTGCAAGGGGCGAAGCAGGTGAAGGGTGCCAGCAAGTTGTGATTTCTATATCCGTGCCACTGAGTGCNATTTTNGCACGTTTTTCAGCATATTTNCCNACACCTATTACCTTGGTAATANCAAGTATATTTACAACACTTTTTAGGTGAATATCGCATATTTCTATCAATTTTTTTACAGCAGAGCCGGAGATGTCGGAAGGAGTGATATTCTTGCCACTTTCTCCTAACATTAACAACGGACAATGGTTCACTAAAAACACATTATTGTGAATATTTTCAGGTTCACCCCACAAATCGCGTAGCAAGCCCCACAGGCGAGTGCCACTAACCTCTTGCCTTGCAAAGTTCAATCCTTCAATGGGTCGTTTCGGATGCCTGTCGGATGGATCGGTCACATCTCCTTTAATCATCAAGAAATCCTTTGCGATTTCTGTTGCACCAAATGGTACTCCACATTGCGCCATACCATACGGGCCTGGATTCATTCCAAGGAGCAAGGTTTTTGCTCCTAATCCGCCGTATTGAGTAAGATAAGATTCGTGATATTGCCATGCATAATCTAGTGGATTAGTGACATATTCGACAATCGTTTCAGCGATTATATCTTGCTTCAATAAGTCGCAGGCAGAGGATAGTTCCTTTGCAACATCTACCAACTGCCTCATGGTGTTTGCACTATCTAATAAGTAAAAAACGCTCGGCTTAGGCGGTGTAGCCAGTAACACCGCTATGAGGTAACTAATAATGCGGAGTCATTAAAGGTGAAATCTAGTGGCGAAGAGTATGAACTCAAAGGTTGGTATCGATGATATGGCTTTGCATTTCCCAAGATTATACATGGATATGCAAGAGTTTGCAGCAATGCGAGGCGCCGATTATGGTAAACTGAACAAGGGTCTAGGTCTTGCAGCGATGGCTATTCCAGATGTTCANGAAGATACTGCTACAATGGGTGCAAATGCTGTTTGCCGACTAATCGACCGTAATGGATTGAAACCAAAACAAATTGGACGCATATATCTAGGTACAGAATCGGCGTTAGATGGTGCCAAACCAACAGCAACCTACATCGTTGATATGCTTACAAAGCGCTATTCAGACCGATTTGGTGAAGATTGCTTTAGAGGCTGTGATGTTGTTGATATGACATTCGCCTGTATAGGTGCAGTCGATGCACTGCACAATACCTTGGATTGGGTAGCACGCGGTGGCGAAGATGATGACAGAATGGGAATTGTAGTATTTTCTGATAATGCCAAATATGANCTTGAATCATCTGGTGAATATACTCAAGGTGCAGGAGGGGGCGCACTTTTAGTTCGCAATAATCCTCGTCTAATCGTAATACCTGACCGCTGGGGAGTTTCGACTACACCGGTACATGATTTCTTCAAACCTCGCCGTGAGGTTTCAATTGCAAGTGTAATAGCACATGTTTTGCAACTTGCTGCTGAGGCTGGAGCTACGATCAAAGAAGGAATGGCTGAAGCGATGGTCAAACACCTTCCTGAATCAGCAGTACGTCGCTTAGGAATTTTCGCACACGGCGAAGAGTCAGTAAAAGTACATCGAGACGAACCAGTATTCGATGGNCAATTTTCAAACCGTTGTTATAGAGAGGCTGTTAAACAAGCCTTTACTCATTTTAGTCATAAGGCGATAAAGCAAGGACGCTTTGACCCAGANATGGATACAATGCTGACAGAACAGTGGTCACGTATTATCATGCACTTGCCTTATGCTTTCCAAGCTAAGCGAATGTTCCCTGACGTATTCCGTCACGATAGAGAAGGGACAGATGAATGGAAGGAAATTGAAAAATCAATTGGTATAACTCCGAAAGAAGAGGATTATGATAACGTCGAAGAATGGGAAGGTGCAATGGATATTTATCGTCGAGCGATTTCAAAGACNGAATCATTCAAACAGTTCGTTGAAGATAGAATCGAAAAAGGACAAAGAGCATCTTCTTTGATTGGAAANCAATACACAGGTTCNATTTTCTTAGCTCTAATGTCNACCTTTGAGGCAGATTATGAAGAAAATGCCAACTTAGACCATGTTACCTTCGGATTATGTGGCTATGGTTCTGGCGCTAAAGCCAAAGTATTCGAAGCAGAAGTTCAACCTACATGGAGAGAAATAGCAAGTCGTTGGAATTTATTTGAGCGCCTAGAAGGNAGGATGGCAATCGATCGTGAGACCTATGAGGCATTGCACAAAGGTCTTGCAAGAGAATCAATTTTGACTCCACAAGGAGAGTTTGCATTGGTCGATGTTGGCGAAGATGGTGTTGAAGAAGGTATGCGAACTTACGAATGGTTCGCAGAGTAAACTATCTCGTAATAATTTCATTGATGAATTCAGGAATTTGTAGATTACATTGGTTGAACCATTGTTCTACATTTTCTATGCGGTTTCCCTTGGACATTAATTTAGCACGCTTACTTACTAGGTTCCATGCACCCTTACTGCTAATACCTGGTATTGCTGCAAGTTGTTTTTCGGTTATATCATTCATAGCAAGTCCACATTCAACCCCTGTTATTGAACGAGCACCATGTCCTGTAACAATGATGTCACTTTGAGATTCTAATGGAGCGAGATAATTCATTCCAACCAAAATTGGGTATGCCCCTATTTGCCGGCCAAATGTAATTCCNGCCTTCCCGTGNACCTCTTTGCTACGGAATTCAGGTGAAAGATGACGCGGNAATCTAGTTCTTCCTTCATGAGATTCCCACCAAACNTCGGTGAGTTTTGTACCGACTGGAAGCATCTCTTGTAATAGTGGGCCATCAAATTCTTCCCTCACNGTTTTCTTGAATGATTGGAAATCCTTGTCATCTATTTCCTGAAATCCTTGTCCTTCTACCTGGCGAATATTTACTCGNCTAATCATCAAATCTTGCTCTTTTAATTCATTTAATAATTTGAGATTTAAATCATATGTTTGTGATGTTTCACCATTTAATCCCGCAATGAAATTTAATCCTGGAAGCAATTTAGGCATTCCTCTTTTCCCCTTAGTTCTACCATACTTATTGATCAAGGAGATTGCACTTTTTAGTTGTGTACCATNACAATTCAACCAGTTCTTTTCATGAACATCTGGGTCTGCACTTTCTAATCCAAAAGAGAGTACTGCACCATCAGAAAGAGTCTCCACTAATGTCTTAGTTATCTGTTCGGACTCCTCCAGATGTTCTGCGATAATCGATGGGTTTGCATTATCTGTATGTAGGATTTCTAAGCGTTCGTCTTCTCTAAGCCCATGTAATAATTTAGCGATTGGCTCTGGGTCTGGCCGTGGATATTCCATCTCGACCACCCCTTCTGCCATGTAGGTGTAAGTGTCGGTCATACCACCTANTCTAACGTGTTTGACGCCCATATCATGGGCGATTTTCACCTCCTGGATTATATCCTCGGGTTGCCTCCAAATCGGTACACCCTTTTTTGGTTCAATACAAAACTTACATCCTCGCTTATATCGGACACAGCCTTGGTAAACTTCGACTTCATATGTTAGAGGNCCGTCAATATCTGGATTTTTCACTACCGCTTGCGAAGAAGCACCCGCTTGAGCCCAATTTGTCCATTGCTCTTGAGTTCTTCTTTGATGCTTCCACTCGTTATTTTTTAGATAATTTTCAAGNGTNGCATCTGTATCTTGTAGTGCTAAAAACAGGTTTTGACGCAATGGGCTCCATCCTTGATGTCGCCATCCACGAATAGCCCAACCACCACAAAGGATTGGAACATCACCTGGGATATTCGAAATTATCTCTCGTGTTTCTCTTAGCGAAATTGGAGCTCCACGCATATACTTTCCAGGTACAACTGCTCCGGCAAAAAGGACAACACCCAGCCGATTATCTAAATGAGTTACATTTTGCCTATACTGGTCAATCGTCATATATTCATAGGATATATTCGAACGTTCTAAGACACCACAAATGTATCTTATGTGAAATCCAACATAAGGTGGTACTCCAAATGCTGCCGGTTCATCCTCATAACCGTCTATGACTAGCCAGGAGGGCTCTCCCGACTCTAACATAACAAATCCTCAATCTCTCTTAGGGCGTCTGCGCTTTTTCTTGGAATCTTCTTCCTCTTCGCGCAGAGCACGCATTTCACGAGAAGATTTTCCAGAACTGTTATCGTTTTTATTTCCACCACGGTCTCTGCGTCCACCACTCGGCTTAGCAACGTCCACCTTGATGCTTCTTCCCATCATTTCGGTTCCGTTTAATTTGGATGAAACTTCAACCGCTTTATCTTCCGGTCTAATAGTAACGAAAGCAAAGGCCTTACGTCTTCCGTTTCTATCAGTAGCCCATTCAACATGGACAAAATCGCATTCATCATTGAAAAGTTTAGCAAGGTCATCATCACTGGCCTTGAAAGGTAGATTCCCTACATAGATTCGAGCGCCATCAATCTTCTTACGTCTTGGCTTTTCATCCTTAGGAGCATCAGCATCTCTTACGCCTACTCTTCGCCCCTTGATCTTTTGACCATCTAGTGCAGCAATAGCTGCATCTGCCATCTTCTTATCCTCGTAGGTAATAAATCCAAATCCACGGTTATTTCCATTTTCGTCTTTCATCATAGCAAAATCTGTGACCTTACCATGTTCTTTGAATTTAGCACGTAACTCATCTTCAGTAACATCTCTAGAGATTCCACCGATGAATAAGCGACATCCTGGTGCGGCTTTTTGTCTTCTTTCTCGACCACCGCCACCTTCTCCTTCAAATCTGAAATATTCACGTGGTCTACCATCTTCTCTTACATCCTCTGCTATGAATGTGGCACGACCAGCACTACCTTTTGCGAATAATGCTTCTGCTTCACCGCTCCAGCGCTTACCAGCGCCGTTTAGTGCTGCCTTACCAGCCTCTCCACCGTAATCATCGGCTAAGGCACGGAACGAACGATCTCCACAAGTAGGGCAAAGAACATTCCAATCTCCCTTTAAATCGGTAACAAATGTATCTCCACAAGAAGGACAAAGCGCCCATAGGACCCCGCATCTTTCATCCTCTCTCATATTGATACGAACTACATTACCCGCTTCTGTTATCTTGGCACGAACTACATCTCTTCGACGAAGGCCATCTGCGGTATTGTGTAAGAACCGGTCTGTAATTCCGGTCACATGGAATTGGCCATACTCTTGGTCAGCCATTATTGCACGATTTGGTTTACCTTCAACACTAAGGATTACCGCTTCACCGTTCTTTTCATTCAACTTAACAATAGAAGCGATAACGGTATCTCCAACTTCAACTCTAAGCATTTCATTGTGGGTATGGACTGACATTACACCTTCTTTTTCTACAACATTTCCAGTTAGTAGGGCAATCAGGTTACCGTTTTCTTCCATTACTCCATTGCCGGGGCTATTTTTCGATGCGGTACCAATTACTGTACCTGGGGTGACGACGCTCGTCATATTTTTTCACACTCATTTTTCGGGGGTCACCCTAGGGTGACGGGAATCGGATATTATTGGGCGTGTGCCCATACCTTTTGAATCCCTCTCATCGAGTGATACGCCAACACTTGACACTGGTAGTTCCTGTTTTACTACTGTGATGTGAATATGTGGCAGGCATTCTAAACTCGCCTTCTAGAATTATTTCACCTTGCGGTAAGTGGGTTGCCTGAGCGCTATGCATGATATGTAATACTGGAGCTATTTGCATTGCCGTTTCAATAAATATCCTATCAGCACCATGTTTTTGTACACCCCATGGTGGATTAGAAATCACGATATCAGCATCTGGAATTTCTATTTCTCCGACATGTCCNTCCAGAGTCTCTCCCAATTCTCTACACAGGNTGGCTGCATCNTTATCACATTCAACGAAAATGACNTCAGCACCNAATAATTGAGCACCATGACCTAGTATGCCGTTACCTGAACCGAGGTCTATCACTTTCTTNCCTTGGAGGGGATCTCGTGAATTAATTTCCATTAGCCACCTTGCAGCTAAGTCACCCTCTGTTTGGTATTGCTCTAATTCTACATCATTACAAGGATGTTTTGGAAGTCGCGATAACGCCATCGCAAGGTGGCGTAGTCGCAATTANAATCACCAACGAGGTGGTTGTTGCTGCTGTTGCTGTTGCATTTGCTGCATATGGAAACGAATCGCTTCAGCTTCTCGTCTTAGTAAATTTATCAGTTGGTCTCCCGGCTGCTGACTTCCACAGAATCTNCAGAAGCGGGTACCATCTACTTGCATTTGACCACAATTAGTACAGAATGCCATGACACTGCCAATAGGTGCNTGTCCTTGAACCCTGCGATTAAGTTACCATGTGCATGAAGACCGGCCATGTTTCAAAACCAATCGCCATAGCCCTTTCTTGAATATNTTCTAATCGAGGNTCAGCCATCATATCTGAGGGGTCAACACCTGAATCTAATAGTTCCTGAACGAGATCTCTGAACTCTCTCTCGATTTCAGGCATATCATCCTCCTCGACTTCGATTTCAGGTAAAGGTAATGCTGCAGTCTCTTCAACTTCAGGTGGAGAGTTTTGCATTCCAGGCAAAGGTACCACGGGCTCCTCCTTGGCAGAATCAGGTAATGGGACAGTGACTTCTTCCACCTCATTCATCATCTCATTAACAAACGCATCTTCGATAATATTATCTTCAATATTTTCAATTTCAGGAGTAGGTTCAACTACAGGAACTTCTACAATTTCTGGTTCTTTCTTTGCCAGACCAACACCCAAAATCTCTGCTTGCTGTCGTGCTAATTCAGCAGCCTGCCTTCTAGGAAGAGATACAAACGCCTTTCCAGGCAGTGCGTTTATCGGATATGGCAATACATATTTTTCTAGAGATTCAATATCAGGATGCCTAAAGCAAACAATTGTATGATTTTCAAACGGTCTTTGATTTGGGATATCCATTGCAAAAGGAACTGGGGCAATTTCAATTGTTCCTCTTTTCCAACCTTCTTGAGTTACCAGTTGTTGCATCCAAGGGCCAAGGTCAGCATTTGCGATATCTATGAATTGGAAAGATGCACTTCTTGGGTCAAAACCTTGCTCGACCAAAAGTTCAGCCTCTAATCTAGGTCGATGAAAAAGGGCCATTACAGGTTGGCCGTGCTCTATCATATCGCCATGTAGTTCCAGTAATTTGCGTTCTTTACGGGGACAGAGTAACATCACTTTCATTCGAGCAGCGCCTTCGTCCCATATTTCTCCCCAGCGATTTTCTGCTTCATCATACAGTTGCTGGAAAGTCATATCCGGTATCATTGCTGTTATGCCCATGCTACCACCAAACCATGCTGATACGATTCCCTATTTGGAAATGTACCCCAATTGAGCAGCAAATTCCGCTAATAATATGACTCCACCAGCAGCGCCTCTAACCGTATTATGCGATAATGCAGTAAATGTAACATTACTCCCATCTACCTTTATTCCACCAACCACGGTTGCCATACCCGCATCCAAGCCTTCACCTCCAGCCCAGAGGTGCTGATCTCGGTTTGGCACATCATCGATTATCATCACAGGATGTTGCGGAGAGGAAGGGAGTTCTAAGCGAGGAATAATCATCGCATCTTTTATCGAATCAATATCTTGAATATTTGCTAATTCTAATTCGACTTCAACAATGTGACCATCTGGTTCAGCAACCCTATTACATGAAACCGATATAGGACAGTCTAAATTTAANAGATAATTCAATTCAGTAAGCACCTTTTCCTCTTCACCAGGAATAAACCTGTCCACATTTCCAGCCAGTGCAGATTCATCGAATAGCAATTCCCAACCTGCTCCAGATAATGCCTGCATCGTGTTAATTTTCACCGANTTTATTCCAAATTTTGTTAATCCANATAATGGCATAGCGACCGGTATTACTGTACAGTTGGTCGCACAAGCATGACCTGAGTATCCATCCATCTCATCTGGATTTATTTCAGGAATTACCAATGGTACTCCCTGAGTCATTCTGTAAGTACTTGCATTTGAAAAAACATGGATGCCTCTTCCAACCAATTTAGGTTCAATCGTTTCAGCTATATCTGAGGGAAGAGCCGAAAAAGCAACATCAACATCAGGAATCTCATCGATATTACAAATCGTGATTTCAAAATTAGGACGCTTTCCTTCTAGCCTCCACTCCAATTGAGAATATTTCTTACCAACCGTTGATTTAGAACCCGAAATTGCAACCACTTCAAACAGAGGATGGTCTTCTAATCTCTGCTGCAATCTTTGACCTACCAATCCTGTAGCTCCGAGTATTACTGTCGAAAGTTTTGTCATTCATCAGCCTCGTGTGGGATTGGGAATATACGTCTAATAATCAGTTTTTTTGCGATAGCGCCACCATCTCGGACACTACCTAATTTTGCTTGACCAATACGCTTTGTGTAAGAAATTGGAATATGACGAATAGGAATATTTCGGTTAACACAACATGTATACATCTCGGCTTCGATTTCAAACCTCATACTGTTTAGATGCATCTTTGAAACAGCCTCTTTTGTAAATGCCCAGTAGCCGGAACACAAATCGTTTACTTGCCTTCCATGCAAGGCTATTGCAAACCAAGTTAGCATATGATTTCCTAGCCAATTTGTAGCACTCATCGCATCAGGGCATAAGTCTCCTCTCAATCTGTCGCCGATAACAACGCCTCCTTCAGGAAGAGCATCGACTAATCTGATCATTTCTTCGGGAGAATATGTTCCATCTGAATCTAGCATTACAAGCGCATCTTCTTCACTTTCAAGAAATGCTTTGAATGCTTGGCGCATTCCAGCACCCTTTCCTTTACCCCATTGATTAATGACAGTACAACCAAGACTCTTTGCGATTTCAATCGTCTTATCGGTAGAACCACCATCTACCACCATGACCTTTGAGTTCCAGCCAGATTGTTCTAATCTATCAATTGGAATTCTCTCGACAACACGTGGCAGAGCATCCTCTTCATCGAGGGTTGGCAGCATCACTAACAGGTTGCGCACAAACCGTCGGTAGAATTGCTATTATCAATACTTTCACTACTTATTGATTTAATGAGCGNGTTTCAATCCAATGTATTCTTAGCCCGGTTTGATCGATAATTTGGTCCCCTCTTCCCGATAGTCCTAATGGATTAATCCAATATGAGGGATTATCCTTAACTTCAATTATAAACGAGTCACTGCCACCGGTAACACAAGTTTGAGTCCACCCNCTTTTATTGATATTTTTTCCAGCAAAAGTAGCTTCAATATCTCCTACAATTTCGGCTACAAAACAAACATTTTGCCAATCATTAGTTTCCAATTGCACCGTATGGACCCCTTGGTAGAGGTGTAGTCTCTGTTCTCCAAGATTCCACGGGTCTCTGAATCTGTAATCTTTCCAAGGGTCTTTTCGCATTTCATCTCCNACAACTGGATAAAACGCCGATTCAGAAAACGGTTCGAGTTCGCTACGTAATTCCCATAGCCTTGCTCCATCTTGGTCATGAATTATACTCCACCAGGGAGAAGATGCAATTACCCAACCCATAGTNCCCATTGGGGAAGTTATCGCATGAGTAACCCCTAACTCATTCAAAGTAGAAATCTCATTTCGTTGAATCGCATTAGTTGCTTTATTTTGTATAGATTCTGTTTGNTGAAGAAGTCCCAATGTTGGTACAGCCGTAATTCCTATGCCTTCTGGAACATTCCAAGTATGCCCCCAATGAGCATTTTCATTATACACGATCGAACCACTGGGCAGTTGTCCTAGCATATTTTGAATCGCTAGGTCACCCTCGCTTTTGGCATATAGTTCATCATGCTCAGATAGTGAATTTAGTGCNAACATAGCCCCGCCAATTTGTAGNACAACAATTGCTAACATCGAGAAAGCAACTTTTTTTGAGCAATGAGGGTCTTTACCCTGCATTAAGAAATCATTCCCCTTNTCTATTTCTGTTAATGCGGTACTATCGGACCACCAAAGTCCAAGGATTGCTGCTAGTGGAATATGGAATGCATGTAATCCCATTGAATAAAGAGTGTAAGAAAGCATCGTTAAGGCTGGTATTTTTTGTAAACCNTCTACGAGATGAACCATTGTTAAGAGCCAATTTAATGCAAGCCATAAAATTAGTATTCTTCCTTCCACCGTTTCTTTTAATTTCCATGAGGCCCATACTGCAAAAGGTAACAAAAACCCAGAATACATTACTAATGGCGCTCCTCCCTGCCATCCATATTCAGCAAACACAGCATCACTAGCAAGTCTTGGGGCTATGAAAACCAAAGAAATTGCAGCCATACTAGTGAATATGATTGCACTTATTGAAAGCAATTTGTTCCAACCTTCACCCCCTTCAATCGAATATCCAATAATGATATGGGCTAACATCATCGTACCTAGATAAACTAAGCCAGTTGGATGTATTACCGCTACTGAGAATGCAGCAATTACAAATCCAATAGTATGATGCTTGCCTCTTGTAGCAGATGGTCTAAGTAAAACCAAAAGGCCGACAACTAGTCCTAATTGACTACTTATTGTAGGCCAACCCGAGTCGTGAATCTTCGCAAAAAGTCCAGCACTCAAACCGATTGCAATGAGGGTTTGAGCGCCAGATCCATGTCGGTCAGTAGCTCCTGCAATACCCATGAGTAACGCTGCAAATGTCATTTGCCCCAATGCCATAATTGAATCTAGACTTTCAGTCCCTGTATGATGGCTATTCCAAGCTGCAAGCATAGGGAATGCTGGAGGATAGGTCCACCAACCAGTAGAAGGAGATGGCAATTCAAAACTTCCAGTTTGTAATAATGTTTCAGTCAAAACAGTAAAACCAATCCAGTCAACCCCCATCGGTCGCTTGAATAGAATTAGAGGTAGTAAAGCCAAAAGTAGTGAAACTACTACAGCAGGTAACAATAGGGCTGAACGATTTTCTTGAAAGAATCTTTGAGATGCGACTTCTCCTTCCAAACTTTCAGATATCGTAATCTCTCCACTCATAGATGCTTCTAATTTTTGCCAAGGACTCATTTCCAATATTTCGTCATTATTTTGCCTCAAGATGTATATCCCCACAACATTGAGCAAAAGTATGGCTAGATCGAGTACGATAAATGAAAAACCTGCTAATGAGATGAGGCCTGCAGTGCCAAAAATCAACAATAGTCCTAATGCAGGTGCTAATAATACCCTTCTAGTTCGGTCTGCACTACCATCCAGTACCCTAGTTAAACCAAGACCNGGGATGATGGAAACAGCAAGAATTAGCCATGACATCAAATCACTCCAGAGAGGTTCAGTCTTCAAACTTGGCTGACAAACTCAATGAGGCAGTGTGTTCTGGCCCCTTTATGCACCCAGTCATACACCTGCCCGAAGATTATTGGGTATTTGATTTCACCAAGGGCGCAGACCCCGATTTTGTGTGCCCATATGAATATCAGATTGGCCGATATGATGAGGTAAGACCGGGNATGTATGATTTCGAACTTTTCGGCGGGGTTAGAGATTTACATGTAGGAATCGATATTGGAGGGCCAGTGGGCACACCTGTGCATGCCTTTAGTTCAGGATTCGTATTTTCGATGGGAATTAATCCTGAAGAGGGGTCTTATGGCCCAACCATAATCACACAACACCGATGGGAAGACCGAGATATTTGGGCTTTACATGGTCATCTTTCCTTGGAAAGCCTTGAGATGGTAAAACAAGGTGAAGAGATTACAGAAGGTCAAATAATTGCAACGATTGGTAGTAAAGAAGTAAATGGAGGATGGGAACCTCATCTTCATTTCCAACTGTCATGGGAAATGCCTGAGGGATATGATATGCCTGGCGTAGTAGCGCGTGAAAACAGAGAACAATCTCTGCAAATATATCCTGACCCTAGAATGGTGTTAGGTCCAATTTACTAATTGATTTGAGATAGGTGTTCTTTCAATGAAATAATTGTTTCAATCGCGGAAGGATCTTTTCCATGTAGCAATCCCAGAGCGATAGATAGCCAATCCATCATAATACAGAGATGTAATAGAGATTCAATTAGACTTTCACCCTCACCTTGAATTCTCCATGCCAGTTCTGTCGGACAATTAGATACGAACCAGTCCATTCTTTGCAATATACGAGGGTGCATGCCGTCCCATGACAACAGAATNACAGCTTGTTTTTCTGCAAACGGNTCTTGATCTTGACCAACACCGCCCCATGCCACAATTTCATTATGGTTCATTTCNGGGAAAGTTGCGATTCTGACAAAACGTGCAGAGTTTTCATTTATCTGATTCTTAAATCGATTTAGTGCTGGNNATAATTCTTCAGGACTAAGGATGGTTATTGGNGCTTCTAGNAAATTGAGAGCAAGACTCGCAATATCGCCTTCNGGGTCATTCATAATGTCATAATTTTCGATAGATGCTTGTAATCTTACAAGAGCCTCCGGTTCAATTTTATCTGGTAAAATTCCAATTTCTGCCATCAGTGCCAATTGGCGAGAAAAGATATGGCCAAATGCGGAACGAGGAGGCTGACCGCTCGGACAAGCAATGAGGTGAATGTCAGTGTAAACTTCGCACATTCCAGCAAGTTGTCCGCCGCTNGTGATAGCAACAATTGTCGCACCTANATCTGCNGCTCTAGTTGTAGCAGACAACGTCTCTTCTGTATTTCCAGAGTATGANGTTGAAACCACGAGCCAATTTTCATTCCACCATGATGGCAAATTNTACCCTCTATGAGTTCTAATAGGCGCNGTNCCTGTTCGGTCAGCTANAGTTGAGATGAAATCTCCTCCTGCNGCAGAACCGCCCATTCCAAGGAATAGTACTCCTTCCCAGCTATGACGCAATTTTGAAAGCCAAGGCATCAATTCATCTTTGACTATATTTTGACCCTTCTCTAAGTCTGCAACGAAAGATTTAGTGAAGCCAATCATATCTTCNCTATCAAGTGCTTCTGCAAGTCTAATAATACCTTCACTCATTCACTCACATCCGTTCCAATCCGAGGTAAGCAGATCCATTCACCATCAATTCTTGCTAGCAAAAGTTTCCTTCCAGGTACNTGCTCATAGGACAATCTAATCGCCTCCATTTTCCAAGTATTTGGGTCTAGAAATTCTGCAACCGAAGAATCTTCACTGACAATATCCACCTCTATGAATTCTTTTAACCGAGAAACAACATTCGCATTTTCAAGGTCTCTCCANGAAGCACCAGTACGTTCTCTATGTTCAATTCTTTCGAGAATTGCTCCATCATTTGTCCAACTTGTAGGTCTCCATAAATTGCCTTTCCAACGTACAACATCTCCTAAATCATACCCTGGTTTGCGATATAGTAGTGTTAGGCGTGTCAAATCAACACCATCTTTTCTTCCAACCACAGATGTCGTGGTAGAAATCTGGCCACCATGATTGCTTACCAAGTGTCTGCCCCAAGCTCTTGCAAGCGCTTTTGATCCTAAGACCACATCATATCCACCTGTCACTGGNCCCTCGCTTGTAATGAAAAACATCGGGTCATCTGGCATTTCTTCCAGAACCTTATCCAACGTTCCACGTAAAGTCATAAACTCATCATCTGTAAGCCTACGAGCACTCGAACGTACTTGCACTGTCGCTTCGAAGTAATTACCCGCTCTTCGAGCACAAGTCAAGCAGACGCCATTCGACATTCTCGCTCGCATTTTGTACTCTCCATTGTAGAGTAGGCCATCTATTTCTCCATCGATTTGGAGGTGTATCATAGTATGACGCCCATCTACTTCTTCTGGCATTAGACCTAATTCTAGATTTTCAATATCCGGATGGAATTGTACATTACGTTGTACTAATTCATGCCACAATTCCTCGCCTTCAAAGTCAGACCACCGGCTTTGAAGGTCCATTTTTCCACATCGAGCGCATCTGGTCCATGGCACATTTTTTGGTACAATTGCTAAATTTACCCTTTCGCGAGTACATTTTTCGCACATCCTACCCTCGAATAATGGGGGCTTACCACCACAAACTAAGCAGAAATCACCACCTAGATTACTCTCTGCCATGAATCGTCCCCGAAGTATTCAGGTGTTGAATCATTCGGACTCTTCACTACTTGTGGGTGCTAATTTGTCTTGTCGTTTATCAGTTGCATCCATTGCTAAAGCGAGAGAATCAATTCGTGCCTCAAGATTCTTCCCTCGAGCAAAAACAGTCCATGTCCAAATCCCTAGTGCTACAATCATTCCAATATATGCAACTGCAAGATGGGTTTGTCCGCTCATCAAAATCTCTCCTCATATTCTTTTTGTAATTCTTCAAAACGAAGTTCTAGTTTGGTCAACTTCATTCCAGATAATATGTGGCCGGTGACAAGCATGGTAAACGAAATCGCTCCCAGTGCTAAGACCAGGCCCATATCTGAATTTAATGAACCCTCATTAGTTGCAACGACTGGGCCAGGGTGGCGAATCTGCCAAAACCGTGTTGCAATATAGGTGATCGGGACCAAAACAAAGCCATACATTCCAAAAGTCGCAAACGTATCACGCGTTTCAACACCATCAGGTTGAGTTCTACGTCCTAATACCAAGAATAGGGCAAGTAAGGTTAGTATCGCAAAGGTGTTTAGCCGAATATCGGTCCAATCCCAAGGGACTCCCCATTCTGCAGCGCCCCATATACATCCTGACCAAACTGCCATTAAACCAGTTGCTAGGCTTGCTTCACTACTCGCAACATGTAATCTCCATCCCCAATCCTTNCCTTTGAAAAACCAAGCAGTTGAACCGATAAATAGGAACAAAAAAGCGAGCATAGCAGCCCATGCACTTGGAACATGCCAATAAAAAATCTTTTGAGCGATAGGTGCTTCAAAAGCATCTATTGCAACAGAAGGCGCCCATGTTAATCCTAGCCATAGTGTGGCACCAGAGCCGATTAAACCGGCCATAGTTAGCAACTCGGCCTTCCTTTGCATATTATCCCCCCCGTAAAACCAATCTTTTGAAGTTTCATACTGCGAGTGTATCGACAACTAAGGCCCATGGTAGAATTAAAATTGGTGTTAATAGTCTCAACATTAGAGCATTAGGTCTAGCCAACCTTAGAGTCGCATGTGATATCCAACTAACTATTGTAGCAGTTACGAAGCCGAAAAGCGCTCCAGCGCCTATTAATTTCCAATCATAATAGTTAATCGCAGCAGAAGCTAGTAGAGTTAACAGTCCAGCACTAATTAGGACATGTAATAATGAATTAGGTGACATTCCCTTACTAGCATTCCACCATGCATGTGCCCGGTTTTCCTGCAATAGCCTAAACAAAGGGTCTCCGCATAATCCCAAGGCAAGTGCTGGAGCAAGAATAAATCCTGCACGCATTTTTGCATCTAGAGTTGAAGGCTCTAGCAATGCTAACATTCCTCCAAGAACAAGTAAACCCGCGATTCCATTATTCGCAAATAAGGACATTGTACGCAAATTAATCCTATGTCCAACCATTCTTTGAACCTGTTTTCCTCCTGTAATTGATTCAAATTTTCCAATAGGTGGATTTAATTTTTCAATTGAAAAAGGAAAGTTAACAATACGATTGGCAATCGAATGGATTTCTTGGTTATGACTCGCTACGAGAATAGAGTGTCCTCCAGCAGCTAAATCGGTTAATAATTTGGCTAGTATCTTTACTGATTCATCATCTAATCCACTATCAGGCTCATCCAATAAGACTGCCATTGGTTTGCTTGAAAGTAATGCTGGAAGCACTCCAGAAATAACTGCAAGTTTTCTCCTCTGCCCTCCAGATAACATTGCAACCCTGTCTTTAGAACGATGTTCTAATTTCCACTTCTTAAGCAATGAAGTAGTGTCAAAGGAGCATTCTGCAACATCAAGAAGTCTTTCTTCAACAATTTCATCACCCATTATGCAATCATCTTGTAGACATAATCCAAAAGCGACTCTTCCTCTTCGCCCTTCTGAATCACGAATTAATTGCTTCGAAATAGTTGTAGAACCCGTTTCCAACGGCAATAGTCCTGAGCAGGCTTCAATGACGCTGGATTTACCACATCCATTTTCTCCAGAAAGAACTACAACTTCGCCGCTGTCTACCGATAAATTCCAATTTTCTAGTACTTGTTGTCTGCCTCGGCGAAGGCTGACATCAACCATTTCGATTACGGGCATGGACTCGCCAACGACCGCATTGGCTTCAAGCCGCCGCCTCCTCGGATGTAATATGCAGGAGGTATTTCTTGCCCTTTGGGCTATTGCAATTTTAGCACCATTAGTTTGGGCTTGGAAGGAAAAAGCCTCGCTTGCAATGGCTATGACATTATCACTTTTGTTTGGTTATATCGTTCAAATGATTTGGAACTGGACTGGTTATTGGTACCTTCTTGACCATCTCTGGATGAGGCCAGAACTTGTTGAATCAGGGGCCTTTCATACCTTGATAACATCTGGCTTTGTTCATTCACCCACCGATCCGTTACACGTCCTTGGAAATATAATGATAGTAGCACTTGTTGGCATTCCACTCGAACAACGCCTAGGTAGAGGTAGATGGATTATTTCCTACATGATTGGACTTCTCGGTGGTTCAATCGCTTGGACTATTGCTAATCCTGACTCGATGCGACCTGCACTGGGTGCTTCTGGTGCAGCGTTTGGAATATTGGGGGCATATCTTGCGGGTTGGCCGAAAGATGAGATTTATTTTCCTTTCATAATTATCAGGCCATGGCCTGTTCATTTCATAGCACTGGTTTATTTCGGTCTTGAGATTTTTAATGCGTACAAAAGATATGGATTTGAAAATGCTTCTGACGTGGCTCATATGGCTCATTTAGGAGGTTTCGTATTAGCATATTTTGCTCTGCCCTTGGTTCGCCGAGGTTCTAGTTGGGAGGGTGAATCGAAAGAACTTATCCAATTGCCTGAAAATCATCCATTTGTAGGTGTGGATGAACTTGTCAAACGTCTNTATCAAGAGGGNGANGAAAAGGAAACAAGACAAGCATGGCTGGAAGAGATTGCAGAAAAAGCTAGATGTCCTGTCTGTGATGGTGAATTAAAGGCCGAAAAACAGCGTATTCGTTGTACTGCTGACAAAACTCATTTGTCTTGGCCTTGAGCCCCTAAGGGGCTCGATTATCCCATAGGTTCATTGAGGCGAGAACCCGCCCGTAGGGCGGGATAGCCTCTATGCGAGACCTGAAAGTGATTCTAATCGTCACGGTTTTTATGCTGGCAGACATGTCAGCATTAGCCTCAGCAAGCTTTGATGATGATAGCCTAGAAGATGCTATCGATGAAAGATTACCTCTTCGAGGCGAGCGTTACGCTGCAGAAGAATATGGATGGTGGCTCGCATATGGGCCAGATGCCAATTTTGATGGAATGGATGACCGNCTTGAGAGAGTTATAGCGGGNGAAGAATCGGTATCTACTACTGCCATAATTGGTGCTGATGGCCGCAAGACTGTAGCGATAGTTGTGGATTATGCTTGGCATCCCGGTCAAGAAGAGATTGACGACTTGGTTGCATTATTGCGTAGTCATGGCTGGAGCGGAGATGGTTCTTGGTTCCAAGTTATGGATTCGATAGATTCAATAGTTGTGGATAATGTCCCTGTTAGCGCATTATGGGCAATCCATTCATTAGACTCGGTAGTTGTTGTCGAGATGCAAAATGTGATGGGGTCAACATTAGATATCGCAAATCCAGCATCAAGAGTTAGGCCCTCTGATGTCTATTCAGGCACTGTTTATGATAGAGGATATGACGGTACAGGGATTGTCATTGCCGTATTGGATAGTGGCGTAGATAATGAGCATCGTTCATTAAATGATTTTGATGACGAAGATGACGAACCTGATGCAGATCCAAACTCATATGATGATCAAAAATGGGTTGCAGGGTATGATGCAACCTCTCAAGCATCTAACCCAGATGGTAGTCAAGATCCTGATGATGGACAAGGTCACGGCACCCATGTTGCAGGAATTGCACTGGGTACAGGGGATTCTAGAGGAGTGCATATGGGTACGGCACCAGGAGCATATTTAGTCGACGTAAAAGTACTCACAGATACAGGTGGTACAAATTCTCAAAACTCGATTAATGGTATTCAATGGATGATCAATAATCGTGATACAAACTGGGGAGATGGTGCTAAGGGAATTCATATCGGGCAGATGTCGTTTGGCTCAATCGGTAATGCGTTAGATCCTAATGATTCAGGAGATAACGGGACAGGTGCAGAGTCGCGTCTAGTAAACAATGCTACTGAAAACGGCATTGCATGTATCGTTGCTGCTGGTAATGATGGAAAGAACCGAATCGCATCACCAGGTAGTGCTGATGGAGCGATAACAGTCGGTTCTGCAGATGATGATAATTCGATTAATAGAACCAATGACTTTGTAGCAAGTTATTCTAACTGGGGTCCTAGAGAAACTGATAATGATGATGATGAATGGGATGAATTAAAGCCAGATATTACTGCATTTGGTAGTGGGATAATGTCCGCNTCAGCAGCTACTGGTTCTTCGTTCCCTGGNTCTCCTAAACAATTAGCAGATGATGGATACGAGTCTAAAGATGGAACTTCTATGGCTGCTCCACTGGTATCNGGAGTTGTTGCATTNATGCTCCAAGCTGAATCATCTTTAACTCCTGAAGAGATAAAAGACATACTTAGAAATTCTTCAGAACAAAGGGGAAGTGCTTCACAGTCAGATGTTTCTGATAGATGGAATACTAAATGGGGATTCGGATTGATGGATGGCTCATGTGCTGTGGATATGGCTTTGGAGAGAACTTGTACTCCATTGGAAGAAGGTGGGGTAATAATCACTCCACCACCTAGTAATGAAAGTGAACTAGGAATCACGATTTCTAATCCAGTAAATGGAACTTGGTTTATCGTTGACGAAATGGTAAGAATCCAAGGTGGAATCATAAATGGAACCGGGCCTTGGGATCGTGTAGACATAAAGATGACACAGCATCTTAACGATGGTGAAGAAATCGTACTAGTCAATTGGTCTGAAGCGGGAGGTACACCCAACTCTTGGTATCTTGANGTCTTGATCAAAGACGATTGGGTAAACGCTGATGAATCATTTGTTGTGTTTGAAGTGAGAGCTTCAAATCTAGATGACGAAGTATCGGTGGATGCAAGATGGGGTAATATTGGACGAATGGTGGTAGCATTCGGCTCTCCATCTTCAGGTTCAACAATTCAGGGAACAGTCACCTTTTCAGGAACCGCACAAGGAATTGAACCTTCTGAATTACATTACAGGGTCGGTTCAGAAGATTGGATAGTGGCCCATACCTTTGACGATACCGACAATGGAATGCAAGATTGGGCATTTACATGGGATTCAACCGATGTTAGCGATGGTTCTCACAAGATTTCAGTGAAATTAGTTAACTTATCAGGCGATGAATCCGAATTGGTACGCCGAACATTCAATGTCGACAATATGCCTGCTGCACCGGCTTTAAGGTTCCAAGGAACAGTTCAAATTATCGAACAAGATTTACCCGCATCTACCGCGGTAGCAGGAACAATTCTAGAGATTCATTTCAGTGTTGTAAATACTGGAGATGATGATGCAACCGACTTGCATGTGGCTTTAGATGCACCAGGTTCTGAATCTACGACCTACCCCAGTGAAGGAAAGATACCCAGATTGGAACAGGGAGAAACNCGTTCAGTAATTTTGTGGTGGTGGGCTACTGAGGCGGGAGACCATGAAGTCAAAATCAAAATAGATCCTAATGAACTTCAAAATGAAGTTGATGTCACAGACAATGAGTATAGTTTCACTTTCAATATATCCGAAAGGCCTGTAGAACCAAGTTTGAGATTCATGACAAGTGCAGTGACAATCTCTCCAAATTTCATACCCTCNCCAAGTACTGATTTAGAAAAATCAATACCCTATCAAATAAATGTAAGAATCGATAACCTTGGGCAAAATGCAGCATCGAACATCAAAGTAACATTGTATACTTGGCAAGGTGACAAAGGTTTTGTCGCNAATGAATCTAGAACTCTCGCAACGATTCCAGGTTCTTCAAGTTCAAGCGGAAATGCAAAAGCCACTTTCACAATGACTTATTATGAAGTTGGAACAGTACTGCATAGAGTTTTGTTAGAGGGGGATGGAGTTGATACTAAACACTCAGAATTCCGCTTTAATGTTGTAGTTGATGAATATGAAATTGGGTCTCCAACTCGCTTAACTCTGGATGAAGGTGAATCAGTTCTTGGATTNGTAGGCCTTCCAGATGGTGGTTTACTTTTCACAACTATCGATGGCGAACTACATGCTAGAACGGTAACTGANAAATTCAAGATGCCGGGAGATACTTTGATCGAAGATGATTGGGCTGGTGAGTTTGCATACGTTGCAAGATCAGATGGTAGAGCTCATATTGCATGGACTAAGCGTGTCGAATCCTCNGGTTATACGATGACAGACATCGGTATGGCCAGTATTGGTGTCCAAGGTGATATTGGAGGTTTNGCCTCTCATATGACTCCATTAAAGCAATCTGAAGGAAGTTATTGGGGTCTAGATTTAGATGAAAGAAATGACGAAATAGTACTCGCTGGATATCATCGAGATATTGCAACAGGTGGTTCATGGATGGATATTACAAATGTATTCATCTTACATAACGACAATGCAAAATCCAACACAGGTTGGCAAACTAAGATGAATGTATTGAATGATATTGACATTAGGCCTCAAGATGGGCAAGCAATTGCAGTGGCTCTTGGTAAAGACCAAATCCACTTACTGTATCAATCTATGAGAGATGACAAAACTGGTGAAGACCGTGCTGGATTATTTTATGCTCATGGAAAGTTTACCCAAACTCCATTTAATTTCCAAGCAGAAGCAGGAGATTATGCTAGCAACCCCGAAATGATTGAAATTAATCATGATGGAGAAGATGTACTTATTGCTGGTTGGATAAGTAAATCTGGTAGATCAGCTGAAGTGATGACGACAGTTCAAGATTCTAGTTGGTCTAAGACAAGCATCACTAATGTCTCGGCACCAGGAGCTACAAAAATAGTGTTCATGGAATTCGATGACGGTTCAGTACGTTCTTATCATGATGAAATCGGAGTATATGGCCCTGCTTTGCGTTATGGAATGTACACTCCTGGCGATAGTATAGTCGGGCAATCAAATCTGGTTGGCGAAGGCCAAGTTGTAGGTGCAGGAAGTATAGGAATAGATGCAATTGTAGTAATGGTTTCACCATCCGGTCAGGTAAATGCTTGCAAGGTAGTTTACCTTTATCCAGTTGAAGAAAGAGAGAAAAGCAGTTTCTTAGATTCAATCTTAGAACCACTACCTGGTGATTCTAGGTCTGATAAATTGATGGTATTATCAGGTATTGCTGTAGGCTTGTTCATGTTATTTATCGTAGTGGTAGTTGTTCTTCGTCGTTCACACTCAGAAGAGGAAGAAATCGAAGTAGTTGACAAAAACGAATTAGAATTACTAGTTGTACCTGAAGAAGATAGCAAGATTTTGGTTGAGATTGATACGGAAGCAGAAGCGGAAATAGAAGTGAGAACCGGTCAGGAAATAGTAATCCAAGATAATCCTGAAGAACGAGACCTTTCTGCTGATTTGGAGGCGAAACTAGAATCGGGATCAGGTTCTAAGCGCCTAGAAAGAAGGATGGAGCGTAAGGAGAAAAGAGAGACTAAAGAGCGCTTTGAGAAGATGATGGAAGATTTACCACTCCCGCCTGGTCCTGGTGAATTGATTATACCATTACCCCAATCTATTCCGCAGGAACTTGATTTGCCTATGCCTCTACCTCCAGTATTGAGCGAATTAGATCTTGGATTACCTCCACTTCCAAACCTAGAGAAAACAGTAGTTTGTCCGGAATGTAATTCTTCAATTATAGTTAAAGATATGATGTTACGCAAGTTGGATTGCCCNATTTGTTCTAGCATCATCGAAATGTGAGGTGCTATTCGCAATGTGTGGAATTTTTGGCTATATTGGAGAGAAAAGAGCNACTCCAATCCTACTTGAAGGCCTNAGAAGGCTAGAATATAGGGGTTATGATTCTACTGGAATCGTAGTACGCAATGGTAGTTTACAGGTTCATAAGACTACAGGAAAAGTTGCTGACCTCAAAAAGATACTACCTTTGCAAATTCAAGGTCAAATCGGTATTTCTCATACTAGATGGGCTACACATGGAGAGGTTAACGACATTAACGCGCATCCTCACCTAAACTCTGACGAAAGTATTGCAATTGTACATAATGGCATACTAGATAANGCCAGAGTTTTACGAAATAGACTTACAAATCAAGGTGTAGAAATTGTTTCAGAAACCGACTCTGAACTATTGGTTCACTTGATTACAAAAGGTATCCAGATGGGTAAGAATCCAATTGATTCGGTAAGATACGCACTATCGCAAGCAAATGGGACTTGGGGATTATGTGTTTTATTCAAAGAACATGATTTACTGATTTGTGCTAGAAATGGCTCTCCACTAATTCTTGGACAAGGAGACGGTGAATCCTTTGTATCTTCAGACCCACATGCGCTTTCAACTCATACCCGAAACGTGTTCTCCCTAGAAGATGGTGATATTGCTACAGTTTCTGCACAGGGTATTGAAATTTTGAGATTAGACGGTGGTTCTTCGAGTACAGAAATGACAGTAATTGAAGATGATTGGGGAGAGGCAGAATTAGGTGATTATCCTCACTATATGCTAAAAGAGATTTTTGAACAACCTGAAGCGGTACGTCGTTGTATCTCAGGGCGGTTAGATTTTTCCAATGGTAATGGGAAATTAGGTGGATTAAAACTCATGCCTTCTGACCTAAGGGAAGCGCCTCATGTTAGATTAATTGGGTGTGGTACATCACTTCACGCTTGTCAAATAGGGGC
>PALS01000006.1 GCA_002706615.1 Methanobacteriota archaeon | reverse complement strand
GTAGGAGGTTTCCAATCTTTGAAAGCGATATGCGCTGGAGGCGTGCCTCCCCCTTCTTTTTCATACTGAATTACTCTATCTACAAGCCAAATGAACCATTCCATATCCTTGTTTTCTCCATCTTCTCTAATTGGTTCAAGGTAGAATGAAAAGGCTTCGTAATTCTTAACAATCACACCCGAGAATAAATCATAGAAGGCGTGAAAATCCATGTCACCACGATGAATGAGAACTCCAATACTTTCCCACGTGGTAAGAACTGTCATCACCTGGGGCCAATTTTCCCCAAAATGATTTTTCAATGCCTCAAAATTAACTGCATCGTCATCAGTGTAATTCTTTGGTTCAAACTTGTTATTGATTATTGAGGTCATCCCAACTACGAAATCTTGACTTTGAAAGTTTCCAGCTAAACTCATAGCAGTCGTACTGTCTCTTGCGCGTCGAAGTTCTTTGATCTGAAACCATGAATATATTGCGGCACCAAGTATAGTTACTAAACCAAGTATTTCCGCCCAGGATGCAGCTGATTCTAAGTTCATATCCCGCTATAAACCGGTTTTAATCTTAAAGACACCGCCTTATTTGTTGATTGAATCTTCAACCATGAATTAATAAGAAACAGACCGATGAATAAAATTGCTCCGGACATGGGGCGGGGTTTTCCGGGGTGGGCGAGGGGTCGCCCGTTTGTAAACGCCCGTTCCACTAAAACAAGTTCTCACTGTTTTTGCTCAAATACATCGAAATCGATGAGAAATAGCGTGTATAAAAGAGTAAAGCGCTCATTTAGAGTCAGATTCTTATCTTTGAAAGAAATAAAGAAGGTGTCTGCTTGAGTAAATGCCATCTTCATTAAACCTTCATATTTCTTTGAAATTACAGCAACTACCGAGTTGTTACGAGTTACTTTGAATTCAATATTTCCAAATTGAAATAGACTGCTTTGAATCTCAAACCCAGATGAACCATCAACATCTATTGTATATTTTCGCTTCGCCAAATTGAAGCGACGACGAGTACGGCCTACTAGGACTACATCGGTTGTAGCTGACATTTCTGTGAATATGAATCGAAATGGCTTCTTACCTGTAGCTATTTGCACACCTTTATTATCATAGATGTGAAGATTACAAGGACGATTATTATTCAATAGTTGACGCAGCAAAAACCCGCCTACACCACTGCTTTCTTCAGCAGCAATTCCTAAATTTTGACCATTTGTATCCATTATAATATAGCGATTAGCAGCGTCAATACTGAGAAGAACATTTGCCATTTCTGTATCTTGCTTTACAATAATGGTCTCGTTTGATAATATGTTTTCGAGTGCTTCGTTCATAACGCTGCGTCATCACTGACTATTATCAAGTTATTTCCCCGAACCTAATGGTTTTCTAATTACAAAAATAATGAACAAAATGACAGTTAATGAAAGTATAAGCCAAATTGGATTTGTCTCTTCCTCCGGCTGATTGATTTTTTCTGGGACTGGGACCAATACGTCTGTATCACTTTCTTCATCTGGTTCTTCATCTGATTCTTCTTCTGGTTCTTCATCAGTTGTATTTTCTAGAATCTCTTCTTGGTCGCTAACAGATTCAAACTCACAACTGTGATCAACAACTCCTGCCGATAAATCAAAATTTATCGCGGTAATATTTGTGCAACCAAGAATCGGATTTGAAAATCTATTCCATTTGATTATTGAACCTGCAATCCAAGGATTTGTATCATCCGCATCATATGCACCAGCACTCAAATTATCGAGTAAAGAGCCGGCTAAAGGGCGGAAATCATTATTTGAAGGGTCGACTAACATCGATTCTACCGTATTTGAAAAATCATATCCGTTAAAGTTGTCAAGGAAGATTCCGGGAACTGGATTTGATGAATTATCATTTGANCGATGGGCAGANATCTTGTCTGCTGCATTATTATTGGAGGTNGAATTTTCATTACCATCATTATTTTCGAATAAAATTATGATATCATTTTTACCTAAGTCTAGGCCTCCACCAAATACAGTATTATTGCTGATATCATGATAGTCTCCTTTCACCATTATCCCTGTTTTTACATTCCACAACACATTGTGATGGACACTGGAATTCCTGCCGGTATTTATCCCTCCAGCTGGACCATCCATTCTAATTCCATACTTCTCAGTATCATGAATCCAATTGTAGCCAATATCCGCCCCCTCCTGTTCAGCCATCATCATTTGAACAACAGCCCCATCGCTTTGAATAAATCCTGTTTGTGATATATCATTGAACATAATTCTTGGAGAATCACCAATACTCAAAGTTGATGATGCGCCTGCCAATTTGACAGTATTATTAGAGAANGTATGGTCTCTACCTCCATCGTAAACGGTGACCATCAAGCCCATTAAGTCTGAAGAAGACCAATCTATATGGTCAAATCTAGAATTGTTTATTGTATTATTATGTGACCTTATTGAGCCACCATGGAACTCTATTGCAGAGCCATCTGTATGTGCAAATGAACAATTATCAATTAAACAGTTTGAACAAAAATCCATTCTCGAAACCCATCTATCAGTCACATCTTCTCCACTTATTCCTAAAGAACGCTTAGATGTACTTGGATACAGCAAATCGGAATCTGCAACGACACAGCCATCGCAGTTTTCTGTCCTAAAAGTGGTTGCAAAGAATTCAAAACCCTCTATNGTAATGTTATTGCTATTTGTNATATTGAATGCATATGCCTGAGTCTTTACCCGTATATCCAATTGATTTGGTTCAATACCATCTTCAAACATCATATGCAATGTATTATCGCTATTATTGAACCACCATTCCCCTGGGGTATCGATCAATTCTCTCTTACCCTCTAGGAAGTAATAATGATGCTTAGACTTCCAATTAGGTACAGGTTCATAGGTGAAAATTCCGGTTTGGTTATCATAAGTTTCAACAATTCTACTCCATGTTTTGAATGAACCAACATTAAGAATTGCAATCGAGCCTACAGGGTCTATTCCAGAATTATTTAGAGAAATCAAATCATCAGAGTCTTGCAATTCTCCATTGCTGTAATTGCCACCGTCAGAAATTGTGCCATGCGCCCAGTTGTGAGTCTGATTGAGAACTGACATATCGCTGAAATTGGCATTAGGCCATCGAGCAGGAACTTGTTCNAAATAATCAGTGAATACCTGCCATGCATCAATTCCCAATGACACCTCNTGTATTCCATCGGTTGAATTTTGCCAATTTGCNCCCAAATCTGCTGATATACTCTGTGTACCATCAAATACAATTCTTTCATTCAAGGCTGCCCTTATTGTTAGGTTTTCAAAGTCATCAACAACAACTGTTTCATGATAAACACCCTCGTGCAATTCAATGATATCTCCACTTTCTGCAATTTGTAATGCAGAAGATAGAGTTGCTAAAGGACAATTAATGGTGCCAGGGAAATCTAATTGCCCCAATTGATTGTCAACATGTATTATATCTCCTTGCGAATAATTANNTTCACTGCAATTAAGGTCATCATTAGTTTGTGAAAAATAGTTCCATTCATACTGATGATCTAGTACCGACACAGATGGTGCTAATGCTAAAATCAATACACTACAAATCACAAATAATTTGCAATTCATGTAGTTAGTGCGGACAATTCGATTTATCAACATAGACTATAGAAAAATACTGTTTTAGTTGGCTTTTTCAATTGCTGAGCGAAGNTCAGACAAGTCAATTCTATTATCAGAATCAGTATCTAGAGCTTGAATAATTGTAGAAATCTGTCCGGGGGATAAGAACTCACCAGCTAACTTATTGAGGCCTTTATGCAACTCTGGACCNTTGATTTTTCCATCTGAATCAGTATCCATCTGAGAAAATAATTCCTCTGCAGTTAGATTTTGTTCCTCTAGTGCTGAAACCACCTTTTTCATGAATTTTTTCATGTTCATTTTGTCTGCTCCCTTGCCTGCCATATTTCCAAACAATGCGACGATTCACAAAACCCTTTCGCCTAAAACAAGTTAACTGGGATGTAATTTACAAATATTTTATTCGCCAAGAATCAAACAGTGCTTAATATACTGCATGACGATGCCGTAGACATGGAGCAAACAACTATTGCACAGACCTTGAAACAAAACAACGCCAGAGCCGTTGCCAAATTGGTAATGGTAATGGCCATAATAATGACCATTGCACTTGTAGTGAATCTTTTCCCTACAATGATTACAGTGATGTTCTTGATGGCACCAGCCGTAATCATGAACGTTGGATGGCTTTTATTTTCTAGCGCTATAGGCGCTTAGTTAGGCTAAAGTCCCATTATTGTAGTCATCGATCGCTTGGATGATTTCATCTCTAGTGTTCATTACAAATGGCCCATATCGAGCTATAGGCTCGTTTATTTCAGGTCCAGCAAGGATNAACAACTCACATCCTTCTTGGCTTACCAGATTTATTTCACTACCATCATCTAGTAGTGCTAAATTCCCATCTTTAACGCCTTTACCTGAGATTTCAACAGANCCATTAAACAAGTATAACATACAGTTTAATCCTAAGTTGATAGGTTGAATTAATGAAGAGCCAGGAGACATTTTTAGATGAATGTAGGTTATTGGAATCACTGTGTCAATCTGTGAATCNANCCCCATACACTGGCCGGCAACTACTCTGGCCCATACNCCATTTTTCTCAANAGTNGGAGATTGTGATGAAGGAATCTCTTGGTATCTTGGTTCCATCATCTTGTCTTTGGCAGGAAGATTGACCCAAATTTGGAATCCATGCATTAGACCACCCGTTTTTTGGAAGTCCTCATGNGGTTCTTCTGANTGAATNATTCCTCTNCCTGCAGTCATCCATTGTACATCGCCAGGAGTAAGATCACCATGNTTACCTGCACTGTCTTCATGCTGCATTTTCCCAGATAACATGTAGGTAACTGTCTCAAAACCTCTGTGCGGATGCCAAGGAGCACCNACGGCTTCTCCAGGGCCATAATTTGCTGGACCCATCTCNTCTAAAAGCAAAAANGGACTCATTAGTGANCCCATTGCCGCAGGTCTTCTAACCCAAAAACCACCACCTTCCTTCACCCTNTGCGTTGGTATTACCGACTTTAGTAAACGCTCACTCACTAATATCACTACTCCTATTTTCTTTGAAAAATTGCTGAAACATATGGTCTCTCTCCCCCAAATGGATTNATGTGAATATGGCGTAAAGAATGAACAAGTTTCCAGCCCTCGCCTAATAGAGATCTTAGTTTTGATTCATCATAAGTGCATAATTGCAAACCACAGCACATCTGTGCTCCATCGGTTGCAAATGTTTCTATGATCGCATAGCCACCAGAAGAGATACATGATTCAAGATTTTTTACATAGGCTTTCTTCTGCTCTTCTTCAAGTAAAAAATGTAATACTGCTCTGTCATGCCAAATGTCATAATCATCGAGTTGTAATTCATTTGTTAAATCTCCATGAAGGTATGAGATTCTGTTACCATGCCGACTTTTGAGAGTTCTAAGAGCCTCTCTTGAAACATCCAGTACTGAAACTTGGTAATTCATTTGCTCAAGCGCATCTATCAGAGTAGTTACTCCAGCACCAACATCAATCACTCGATTGGCTTTTTTATCGCACATCTCAAATAAAGAAATTGTAACTTCATGCTCAGCTTGGTACCACCCTAACTTGGTGGTTTCAGCATCAGCATATGCTCCATCCCAATGTGCTTGACTGGAACTCATATCAATCACTAAAGGTAATATCTAAGTCCATAGAATCACTAACTGAAGCACAAACAGGACAATTACATCCTTCACTAATCAACCATGCCTTGTCATCGATTTCAATCCCATCTGGTAATTTAATTTCGATTTCTAACCTACCAATTCTACGTGGATTTGTAGCCATTATTTTATTGACTGAACCGACCATTCCTTCAACATTTATTTCTCGAGATTCCGCCCTGATTCCAATAATTGTCATAATACAAGTCAGCATAGAGGTCGCCAATAAATCGGTTGGAGAAAATGATTCTCCTTTACCATGATTATCAACTGGAGCATCAGTAATTATTTTCGCACCGGATGGGCCATGAACTGCAACGCAACGCAAGTCTCCTTCATATGTCGCTTCAATTCTCACCATCGTATCACCTAAAGGTCGATATTATGCCCCATTCTATCTGCTTTGGTTTGAAGATAATCCATATTATCTTCTCCAACTCCAACTATCAGCGGCATTCTTTGTGATACAATAATGCCATGTTTTTCTAGTTGCTCAACCTTGTCTGGATTATTTGAAAGTAGGCAAACCTCTCCGACACCTAGGGATTTCAACATAGTGCTAGCAATTCTATAGTTACGAGCATCAGCAGGTAATCCGAGTAGTAAATTTGCATCTAAAGTATCGGCTCCCTTATCCTGAAGATGATATGCTTGGATCTTAGCATGTAAACCAATACCTCTACCTTCTTGGCGTAAGTAAAGTACAGCACCCCAACCTTTGGCAGAAATTTGTGAAAGTGCTGCATCTAGTTGNGGTCCACAATCACATCGAAGTGAGCCAAAGGCNTCTCCTGTAAGNCANTCAGAATGTACNCTTATCAGCACCGGGTCGGGACCTGACATTTCCCCTAGAGTCAAAGCTACGTGGTCTAGACCAGTTTCGGATTCATGAAAAACACGGATAACAAAATCACCATATTTCGTTGGCAATTTAGCCTCGCTGGGAACCTCGTCGATACTCATGACCTCACCTCAATAATGAACCGGAACTCGCCAGCAGACTTGATTACATCGATTACATGATGACCAAGTCGGTCTACTAAAACCGGCATATCGTGTAATGTTTCAGGATCATCTGCTAACACTTCAAGCACCTCTCCTGGTGAAAGTTTGGTCAAGGCTTTCCTCGTTTGACTGACTGGTACTGGGCAGAAATGGCCCAATACATCAAGTCGATGGGTCGGCTCCATGATTATGCCAATCGATTGTATTATTCAACATCTCTATTGGGTGAGACTTCATCAATGAGAGTGTATATTGGACCGCATGGGCGAGAGTGAAAAGCAGCAATCGCCTTCTAATCCTGACGATATGTCGTGGGGCGAGGTCGCCCAACTTGGCAAGCGCTATCTGAAAATCCCTGCCGCTCTTGTATTGGTAGAGATATTCTATTGGTTCCTAACCCAACCAGTCAACACACTAGCACCTATCCAAGTTAGCGAGGCATGGATTTGGCATCACTTGGTCGAGATGATATATGGAAGTGGGACCAGTGAATTGCTATATCACAATGGCTGGCTTACAAAAATGGAGTTTGCCCACATTGATTTCCCTGGCCATTTTAACACTGTTTCACTATATGTCAGTGATGAATGTGCAGGAGTACATGAAATGATATTTATCTCAACATTGATTCTACTAACCGATGGAGTTCCACAAAGATTGAGAATTAAAAGTGCTCTTGTAATGTGTGGAATTGTCTATGTCCTAAATATCGTTCGATTGCTAGCATTTTATCCAATTGCAATCAATTCATGCACCTTAAATCCAGATGACCCTGGATGTCTTGATGCAATGTGGCAATTCCATACAGCGGTATATGAATGGGGATTCTTGTTAGTTCTAGTAGTGATGTGGCTTATTTGGTTTAAGTGGGTAAATGGTGGCAAAGCGATCAAAAGAGCATCCGAACAAGAGAGCAAAACTTGGAAATTTGCTTACAGGAATAATTGGCAAACCATGCACAAACTAATCGTAGGATTTTGCCTACTAATTATCATCGGGGCAGCTGCAAATGTAATGCTTGACCCGGTTGCTCTTGAGGCAAAAGAAAAGGTCGANATGTGTAATTTCCTNGAGATTGTAAATTCGGACTGTGGTAATGCTCAGCAAGAATGGAGCAATTCAATCAGTGAATCATGGTCTTTGGTTTCACTAGGTCTAGTTGGAATAATTGCAACGGTTATGAGGATAGAACAACCCCAAACNGAAGAAGAGTAATCACTCGATTATCGANGCTTCTAGNGGATTNCCGTTTGGTCCTTTATTCTTCAATGCCCTTACTGCTAAAGATGCATATTTGTTGTGNACTTCGATTACAGAGTGGTCTAAATCGATTCTAACTGTACCTATGGCAATTTCATCACAATTCAAAGCCTTAGCAACATGTTCAACTAGGACTCTCTTAGAGAACTCGGTTGTATTAACCATGATTGGTACCATGCCAAACACATTTGCTGCCTCTGCATTATCCTCTTGCTTACGAATTGGGTCCCNTTCTACACCTTCAGGTAGTTCAGGNGCTTCGCAAGCGATAATGTCTAGAGAATGTGTGGCGATTATCTTGTTCAATTGAGGAATATCATCTCTCCCAACCAAACTCCAAGCAGCACCTTTTCTTCCAATTCTTCCAGTTCTTCCAATGCGATGNACATAGTTGTCCACATCATCAGGAACATCATAATTTATTACNAGACTTACTCCATCAACATCGATACCTCTAGCNGCNACATCTGTTGCAATAATTGTTTTCTTATCNCCAGTTTTGAAGGAATTGAGAATCTTTTCTCTTTGGTTTTGTGAAAGATCACCGTGCAGACCATCAACATCAAATCGATTTTTCTTCAGACGCTGAACTAATAGGTCGACCATTCTTTTTGTATTAGTAAAAATTAGAGTTTGGTCCACTTCATCCATTCGACTCAACAATCTACCTACTACCCATAATTTGTTTGCACGACCGATGCGAACGCTATATTGCTCAATTGGTGGAATATCCAATTTTTCAGTATTGGTCAAAATAAATTCAGGCTCATTCATAAATTCATTTGCTGAATCNATAATCTCTTGAGGAAATGTTGCAGAAAACAATAGAGTTTGACTTCGACTTGTCATTCTCTCGATTACCCANATAATATCTGGGAAAAATCCCATATCAAGCATTCTATCTGCCTCATCAAGAACAAATAAAGATGGANTTGCAAGGTCGATATGCCCTCTTCCGGTCATATCCATCACCCGTCCAGGTGTTCCCACAATTATATCGACACCTTTGGAGAGCGTTCTCGCTTGCTTTTCTAAATCAGTTCCTCCATAAACTGTAAGAATTTTCAATCCGTAATCGCCTTGAAGATTGTTCATCTCCTCTGCAACTTGATTTGCTAATTCTCGTGTAGGAGTCAGGATTAATGCCTGTAATTCTCCAGTCGGTTTACAACTATTCATTGTTGGTAAACCAAAGGCAGCTGTTTTACCAGAACCTGTTCTTGCTTGACCTATAACGTCAGAACCAGTTAGAGCTAAAGGAATAGTATCCTTTTGTACTTGAGTAGCAAACTCCCAACCAATATCTTTCAGTCCNGACTGAATTTGTTCATTAAGTTCCCAANTNGAAAATGCACTTTTTGTAAACATGTGTCTCCCTCTATCCGTCCCTTCCCAATATGGGCCACCGGGACGGGGGGTGACCCCCGTATCACGATCAGAAGTTCTCACTATCGTTAACTTCAGCCTTTAGCTGACCCATCCAATATTTCAGGGCGTTATCACGATTTAATGGACGCTTCATCTGGCGAACATGCTCAAGAATGTACTGGCGGAATTTGAGAGACTTGTTGCGGTTTATCCCCTTAGGAGTAATACCTTCCCACAAGTCATTGAACTGTTTTTCTTTGTCGTTAAATGCTCCCTCAGTCATCGAGTACATCTCCTTTAGCGCTTCGGCGACCATCAGCCCCTCTTTAACCGTGTCGAACATCCTTATCTTTGACAGTTGGCGGTGGAAGTTCTTCTAAGCCTACGGTTTTACCTTGAGATTCAACNATTTCTCTATCTATTTGNGGCACTGCTGGAGCAGGTGCCAAGTAGGCATTCTTCTGAGCCTCNGTACCCTCCATTTCAGCATCAAATGTCATCTGCTTCAATTCACGACGAATCTCTTCATCTGTCTCGTCTCGTAGTAATGCATTNCAGTGGTTACGAAGTATTTCATCNCCCATAAGACGTGGCAATATTTTGATACAAGCCATTCTTACACTACGGTTNTTATGNGTACAACCATTGATTACCAGGTCCTTAGCACGGCCACTATCAGTATCTAGAACTTCTATACAGCGTATTGCTGCAAGCATAACTTTCGAATCGGTATCAAGGATTGCTCTTTCAGCCATAATAGTTGCAATACGTTGCTCTTTGTGAGCAAGAGGTACCAGGCAAGTTGACGCCTTTCTTCTCGTTTCTACATCTTCATCGGCTAAAGCCCAACCAACTAGGTCCCAAGCAGCAGCACCACCACGATGCAGAACCTTGCGCAATAGTCCTGCAGCAGAACGACGAAGATACAAATCCTCATCTTGCAATAACTCATCGATATGGTCACAAGCGACCTCTGGCCAAGTTTCACACAGTGAAGATAAGCCTTCGAATGCTTTCTTGCTTCGAGCACGTACATCGTGACGTAATTCAAACGCTAGAGTACTTTCAGTTGCTGAAGGGAAAATAGGTGCTACTCTTTTCAGACATTGACTAGCAGCAGCTCTAACATTGGCCTTTTTGTCATCCAATAAGACAGACAAGTGGTCGAATAACTCATCAGGGCAAGTTTCTGCTACAGAAGGTAGGGCNGATAATGCTGCAATGCGTACTTCNGGATCTGAATCCATCAAAGACTCAATCAAGATTTGATGNCCATCATATGCCAATTTGCCNGAAAGATTAGCCAATGCTTTGATTCCATCATTGCGAACCAAATAATGGTCCTTCTCTTTCCATGAAACACGATAATTCTCAATTTCNCCNGTTGCNAGNGGTATTACCACTTGAGGTGGAAGAGCGACATGCGGACCTTGNTCAGCCGTGACTTTCTTTTTNCGCCCNCGNCCGCCACCTACATTGATTGGACGTCCTGTCCNGGGGTCGCGTGCGATGTATTCTCTTGACATGGCTAGCCCGGCATAACGCCCTCAGACATGAACCCTCCGATTGAGAAATNCTCAATTGAGGGCAATTATCAAACCCTTAATGCTCTCACGACTATGTATGAAGAGGAAGGCATTAACCCTAATTATCCTCTTTTTGTTTNCTATTCAATCAATTAATCCTGTAATAAAATTGTCAGAACAAAATAATAGAATGGAGATTGTTCATACAGATGATGATTTTAATCAAAGTGGATTNATCAACGGAGATGTATTTTTCACTCCAGATGGAGAAACCCATCTGGAAAAGCCTTCAATCNCATGGACTGCACCAATGCAAGGATTGTCATCTGCAAGAANCGGGNCGTGCTCTGTTGCAATAGAGAGTTTAGATCAAGTTTGGATTATTGGAGGAAGANTAGACCACGACCCTATGCAATCTGGAGATGAAGAACCTACTCAAATGGTTGAACAGATGTTCAATCATAACAAGTCATGGTATCCTGCTCCGACATTAATGAACCACTCACAACAATATTGTGAAGCAGAAATGGTCGGGGATGAGATTTTCGTTGTTGGTGATTGGAACCGCAATTCAAATCCCCAAGAGTTCCCTGTTGGACGTGTTCAAATCTTCAATGTATCAAATAATTCATGGTTTGAAGGTACTTCTATGCCTTCTGGAAATGAAAGAGGATTAGGAGGTATGGCGGAGGCAGGTGGATTCCTGTATTATGCAGGAGGCGTTAGAAATTCAGCAGGAACTGACCATACCAACAAAACATGGCGCTATAATACGGCAACTGACCAATGGACGGAAATGGCATCTATGACTCATAGTCGCTCTTCGTTTCCTTTGGTTAATTTCCATGACCAATTATATGCGATAGGAGGNACTCAAAGCACTTCGACATGGAATAGACAGGCCTTAGATTATGTAGAACGCTACGACCCTGCGACAGATACATGGACCAATCTTTCATCATTACCTGTTACAATGTTTGGATGGGGAGCAACTGTACATAACGAAGAAATTATTCTGGTCGGTGGATACAGCGGTGGAGCAAAAAAGAGTACATATCATTGGAATCCAATTTTAGATACTTGGAAAAAGGGTAATGATATCGGAAGTATTGGTCATTTTGATGTCGAGGTTCAATCACTAAATGGCAGCATTATTTGGGCTACTGGTGACATTTCTAACAACCCATATGGCTCATGGGGTCAAACCTTTTCGGGAGATACTGAGTTTCAAAATAGTTCNGAATACTATTCTGGATGGATTACATCTCCAGTGATAGACCTANGACCAAATATTCACGGCATTGCAACACCTGTTTCAATCGATNTACAGGGTTCAGATAGACCCGGTGGGAAATTATCTTTCCAATACCGTTCTGCAATCGATGCTGTTACCGTAAAGAATAACGATTGGAAAGGTGAAGATGGAACAATTAATTCTACTTACTCTGAAGGATTGAATATGCTATATCTCAATAACAATGCTAACTTTATGCAATATAGAATTCAAATAAATATCTCTGATTTAGAGAATTGGGATGAACCTGATTTAGATGCAATGGTGATTGAGGGNGAACATGCAGCATTCTTGAACAATCCTCCGAATATAGTACATCCAAGAGGTCAGTCGATTAACATTCAAACTAGCCACTATCTTTCTCAACAAGGAGAAATGTACCTTGAATTGGCGAGTTGTGATTCAACAGGAGTGATTCTTGGTCCATGGTCGCAAATCAGTTGGGATGGTACNTCATTTGTTGAATCTGATACACAGGGNCTCTTATTCACAAGTTCTGGAACNATNAATTCAACCTCAGNAAATCAAACAATTATNGATTGGGACTTTGAACTAGGAGACATGGTNGGCTTCTCTAATATTTGTGCNAGGGTAGGTTCAGATGGAAGTACATTAAACCAGTATTACCATCCTAATGTAATGGTAATCGACCGATTATTGCAAGTCAGTATAACTGATTTAGGCGGTTTGGAAAGTGGACAAGCAATACCTGGTGCAAATCAAATTGACATAGGAATTATGCATCATTTCCCATCAACTGGACAGACTCTATCCAGCGGTGATGTTCAAGCACGACTAACCTTCTATCTCGAGAGCACTGAAGCTGGAGGTAATGGTTCAGTAATTTGGTATAATGATACAACCCCTTGGAGTTCGCTGAGTATTGGATCTAATGACATCATATCTTGGACGCCACCTTTAGAGTTTTCAGGAGTTCTAAATATAACATTAGAAGCAAGAAGTGACCAACCACTTACAATAACTACTGATACAAATATGTCATGGTTTTTACTCGACAATGATGCACCTTTCATATATGCGACTTCTCCGGAGAATTCGAAGTACATCAATAGTATGGAGGATCGAGAAATATCTATTACAATTGCAGATACATCAGGCTTCATATCTCAAAATGTGAACTGTGAAATTTGGGTACAATCTCTGGATGATGGTAGTGATGGTAGCATGTTAGATGGAATTCCACAATCTAGTGAATATAGAATTATCAATCATACAATGCAACAGAATCAGTCACTATGGACCTTTACAATGGTTCAATCAGATAATAANAATTCAGACCACCAGCTTGTGTGGGTCAAATTGACAGGTGATGATAAAGTCGGAAATCAAATACTACTTGGCGACTTTTGGTGGGAAACAAGAGATGCACAAAATGGCGTTGTAGAAGAGATTAGTGATGAAGGATTAGAACAGATATGGGAAGTCGAAAGAGAAATATCTTGGACGATAAGTATCAGCGATGCTAACTCACTTAGTGACATAATGCATGTAACTATAGAACTTGGAGGAGATTCTTCTTTCGGGATGAAATATTATGTTGCAGACTATTCATGCCTTGTATTGGATTATCGAATAAATGGTGATAGACTTACTTGTAGCCACACTATTGAAAATGATTTGATGATAATATCTGTATCAATGGTTGCTGGTTGGGAGATTGATTTGTCAATGCTCAACATTGGTGAAATGAAGGTTAAGATCGAAGATATAGATGGATTTAGTAGCTTTTCATTTGATGATATGTGGGTACTTTCTGATGCGTTTGATTTCTCTATCGATAGTGTTGAAGACATTACCGGCACTAGCATTGGGGTCTTATCAGAAGATAGTATAGTCAAAATTGGTGATGATCTTTTACTTACAGGAACAATGATTCATTCGAGTTCTAAGAATGAATATAATGGAACATTAAGTATNCNATGGTGGGGTACATTGAATGAAGAATCTTGGTCAGGTGGNGCAACTATTAGNGTGATAGACGGAATCATAAACACAACAATTCCAATGCCAAATTCGGGTGGAAGATTAGATATGACGATAGTGGTTATGGACCCATATGAAACTCGGACTTTGGGAATTTATGAAGGTCCTGCTTTTTACATCGATGCGGATGCACCACTAATATTAGAATCAGATAACTCAGAAATCTCTCGTTATCATTTGGAAAATATTGCCATTGGTGTCAATATTGTGGAGAGCAATGGATGGTCGGGATTGCTAAATATTACCTGTCAGATAAAATCGACTGAATTAGATTGGCAACCAATTACAATGTCTCAATTACCTTCTACAGAATTCCAAGGCAAATATGTATTCTCATTTTACTTTGACCTTTCTGGAGGTGGTGACCCAACCAAACTTTCCATTGAAGCAAGATTGGATTGTTGGGCAGAGGGGATGGATGATTCAGGATGGGACTTACTAAACTCAACCGGTGACAACCTCGACCTACCTTGGCTCTCTATTCCTCTAACCAATATCGGCCCGAATATACAGTTGGTAGAAGTTGTATCTGAAGGCGAGGTTGAGCCTGGCAGAACCATTAGGCTGGAGGTTTCGATAAAAAATACTGGTGAAGATCTGACTGAAAAATTCAACATCACAGTTCATACAAATGTTTCTGGCGTTAGAGAATTAGTAGTTTTAGAGTCACAAGGTCAAATAAAAAGTGGTCAAGGGATTAACAAGATATTTTCTCTTACTGTTCCTGAAGGTGATTGGATACTAGAGGTCGAGGTTGACTCAGACAATGCTATATGGGAACTGAATGAAAATGATAATTCATATTCTAAGGAATATAGTGTACCGATTCAAGATAATACTACTATGTACATCGGTGGAGGTGTAGGAATTGTATTGCTAATTGGCCTAATCTTTGTTATTAGAGGCAGGAGTGATTCTGAAGATTCATTCTTGGCAAAATCAGGCCCTGATGGTGAAATAAAACAATCTAGTGGACCGCCTAAAGATATGCGAAGAGCTGCCAGTTCCCTTGCAACTAGTTCAATCAAGAAGGGTCCACCACCTGCGCCTAAAAAGGAAGTTGCTGAACCACTGANCACCGATGTTAATTCNGCATTATCTAAATTAAGCCTAGATAATCTTCCAGGAAGAGATAATGCACAACCTCAAAGTGTTCCATCATATGACAAGTTACCCGGCGGTGGGGAATATGAGTATTTGGCTGAAGGAACTTTTTACTCGGGTGAAACCTGTGGGAGATGGCTACTGAAAGAAGATGGTTCATTTACGAANGTGGAGTGATTATCATGAGTGATGAAAATAGAGAGGATATCAAACGTGTACTTGCTATCTGCTTTAGATCTGGTGAGATTCTAAGTTCTGATGACCTTGAAAGAATTCTTTCTTTTGACATGGGTTGGATGGATACAGAAACTGCACATGAAGCAATCCAAGCACTAACCTTTGCTGGATGGTTAGTCGAAGAGGGTGAAGGGTTAACTGCGAATTGTGATGTAAAAGGTATTCAGGCACCACTAGGATGGCAGCCCCGTGCATCTAGACTTACTCACCCAGTTGTCAATGAGGATAAAATAACTGTAAAAAGTGAAATTATAGAAAAGGTAACTGTTGAAGCAAGGCCAGTAATTGTCGAAAAAGAGGAATCCGCAGACCCTAGAACGAAGGTTGAGAGAAGATTGACTAAATTTGTCATTAAACAATCAGGCCTAGATGCGGAAGAAATCAATCGCCGAGTAGAGAGAAAAATCAGGTCATTTAGATATTGCACTACATGGTTAGCATTATGCTTGATAAGCCGTGAGCAAGGCCTTGATATGAGCCCAATTATAGATTCACTCAGTGCTTCTGCTTGATTGGTTTTCAGCCATTATTAGCAATACAGGCAATATTACAACCGACAAAATCAATGAGAATGTTACTGTAAGTGCCGTTACCAAACCAAACTGCTGGACGACCGGCATTGGAGAAAACAACAGAACTAGGAAACCAAGTGCAGTAGTACCTGCAGAAAGAACAAGTGCTACTCCTGTTGTTGAAACTGTTTCCTCTAATGCTTTCCAAATATCATCTGTAGTTGAACGTTCAGCTTCGAATCTCCGCCACATATGTATTGCATAATCGATTCCAATTCCCAAAGATAGTGCAGTCACCATTATGGTCAAAACATTCCATTTCAATGAAAGAACTACCATCGAACCAACTACCCAAATTGTCGCTAGTATAACTGGAGTAAGAACAACCATCGCAGGAACCATACGTCGAGTAAGTAATAACAAAACAACAAAAGATACTGCGAAGGATATTGCAGTAGTGGACAATTGTGATGAATTAAGTCCGTCTAATACATTCTGCAATGATACCAAATCGCCGGTAACAAATACGCTAGCAACACCTGAAAGTTCACTACGCATTTTTCCGCTATCTGTATCTTTTTCATCACCTAATTCATCCTCGAACCACATNACTAATTCGCTAGATTCTGACGAAGTGGATACATCAACTTTGATTTCAGTTCTAAGATGTAGAATTTTGTCCCCATCTAGATGAACAGTTGAATTTACTCTTTCAGACCAAGACATACCAGTGAATGCATCAGCNGTTGAATAATTTTGTTGAAGGGAGAGGAATGCCGAACCTAAGTCGAAAAGTGTATCATTACCATTGATCAATTTGGCATTGAAGGTCTCTAAACCAAATCCTGCACCCCATTCAGGGTCGTGGTCAACAGCATCATACAATACCTTGTAAGGACCATCATATGATGGATTTTCGGAGGAGCCACCACCTACGACCTCGTGCTTACTGGAAAGGTCTGTATGGAGGGCGCGTAGTTCGTCTAACAAAGATTCGTCATCATCGATTTCTTCGTTCCCATCTGCAGGTTCCATATGGATGTAAACAATTTTCCAACCAGCACTTTCGTAACTGCTTTCCAAGTCTGCTCTAACCTCCATTATCTCCATATCATCATTCAAGAAATCNGCNAAATCAAATTCGGTCTCAAGCCCGACTGCACCAATTATTGATGCCCCTGTGACCAACAAAGCAATCATGAAAACAGCCNCCTGTTGNCTGCGTTGTAGATCCACTAATTTCTTAGATAATTTTGGCATTCTTATCGGTTCAACCTCCTTATCATCCAAACGTGAATCCAATACCACATGTAGTGCTCCAACAACAATTGTGGAATTGAAGAATGCCGATAGAACACCAACCGCTAGTGCTATGCCGAAGGTTTCCAGAGGAGGGAGTGGAGAGATAATATTTGCAAGGAAGGCTGCAACAGTGGTGATTACAGCAAGACCAAGTGGTGTGGAAAGTCGAGCACAAGACGCCATCCAAGATTCAGCAGCATCATCTATTTCTGAACGCATCGATGAGTGTCTACGTTGCAGATGTATCGAATAATCAATTCCCAGTCCCAGTACCAAAGGAGCCACTGCTACTTCTAACGCTGTAAATCTAGCTCCCGCAATATTTAGTAAACCGTAAGTCCAGATTAATGCAAATGAAAGTCCTACAAGCGGGAATACGACTCCCTTCACTGTCCTGAAGGCTACTGCAAGCAATAAAACAACAACAATTACTGCTAAGAAAATAAGTGTCGACAAATTATCAAAAGTTCCTTCGTCTATATCATGAGAGATTAAATCGATAGAAGCAACGCCATAACTTAATTCAGAATCTTCTCCAACTTGTGAAAATTTTTCACGTAGTTGATCTTGCTTAGACTTCCTTTCATCTCCAGAAAGGTTCGGGTCTGTTTCTAAAATCCATAGTGTTGATGAGGCATTTACTTCAGGAGAGCCTTGCTCTCCATTGGATTGTATCCAAAGACACATTTCATCGCCCTTGAAATCCTTGTGCAACATTCCTTCTAAGATGAATTCACCAACTTCTTGCTCTTTATCTCCTGAATTACCTGGGCAATCAGTATCTTCAAGGTCCATTGTTTGGTTAAGCATTTCTTCCCAAGAGTCGATAGTGGACAAATCAATACCATCAGCTGTTTCATCCAGNGCTAATTGNAAAATCGATGGAGCGGTTATCCAATGTACTACTATACCATCCAGTTCTGTACTTTCNTCTTGCAAAATTTTCAAGTCTTCATTCATCGTTTTAAGACTTTCAATATCCAGTACATTTCCGCCATCATCCCTGGTGACATGTACGAACATAGGTCTTGTTTCATTGCCAAAATGTTCACTAATTCTATCGTGTGCATCACTAGATTCAGAATCAGGTGCAAAATCAGCTAAATCCGTGTGGAAAGATGGTGTATTCATTACCGTCAAATCTGCGACTAAACCGATGGTAAGCAAAGATGAAAGTATCAAGATTGGCCATGCTGACTTCTTGAAAATTGGTGCGTATGAACGCATCTTTGNCTCAAGGAGTTCATTAGACACAGTCTCGCGACCGTCAATTAGTAGTTAAGCAAACAGGGTCAGAAGTTGAAAAAACATNAGATTTTTTACTCCGTCCTNTAGGACGGGTTTAGACAATTNAGTACAAAGGTTCTTCAACACGAGACGAGACGGCCGGCCGATATCATGCCAGTTAAGGTACTAGCCGACGAAAATAATGAACTCCGTGTACGGTTTATCGGGGAGTCNCACACATCACTTCAAGCACTTAGAGAGAAACTAAATTCTGACAAAGGAGTAGACTATGCTAATTATTTCCCTGGTCATCCAGATTTGGATGAGCCTGAATTCTTTATTCGTGTGAATAAAGGCAAAGATGCAAAAGCATTGCTAAAGAAATTAGTAAACGACATCAAAGGTGACTTTGAGTCACTAAGTCTGTGAGGCGGTGCGCCTCTTGTCATCTGATGACAGTCTAGCGCAGACCATAGGATTAGTGGGATATGCCGTTGATGGAAACGGAATTGGTGGTGTTTTAAAATCTCGAATTCAAGATTTTCGAGTCGATGAAATTTCTACAAAAATTAGTCTAGATCCTAAAGGCCGATTTACAGCAGCAAATATTACGCTGACCAATTGGGAAACGAATCGTTTTGTAAATCGCTTAGCGAAGGCTTGTGGAATTAGTCGTAATCGGATATTTTTTGCTGGTACAAAGGATAAGCGAGCGGTTACTCGTCAAGTTTTCATTATTGATGCCCCACAAAAAAGAGTTGCTGAAGTAGAAATGACTGATGTTGAAATCGAAATTATTGGTAGAACACATCAGAAATTAGGATTCGGCAATCACAGGGGAAANCGATTCACAATTGTAGCTCGCGGTTGCGCACACCCAGACGGCAGCCCTATGTCAGATGAAGAAGCGATTGAAAATATCAGATTAATCGAGAGTAAAATGAAAGAATCTATTGGAGAAAACCGATTTCCCAACTGGATTGGACCTCAGCGTTTTGGTGCAGGAAGGCCGGTCACTCCGGTAGTTGGCAGACATGTAATCGCCGAAGACTGGGAGGGTGCTGTGATGGCCTATCTCAGTATGGAAGGCAAAGAAAAGGAAGATGTTTTTTCCTTTAGAAAAAGAATTAGAGATAATGGAATCAGCGAGGAATTACTAGATGACATACCCAAGTGGCTAGGATATGAAAGAGAATTAATCAAACATATTTTAGAAAACCCAGGAGATTGGTCGGGAGCGTTTCGAAGACTTCCTAATAACTTACAATTGATGACTGTTCATTCTCTACAAAGTGTCGTATTCAATAAGACNATCAAAGAAAGNTTAGATNCAGGAATGTCATTGAGTAAGCCAAATGTTGGAGACCTCGTAGGACGTGTTGATGATGTCAATCAATTGGATACTGTTTCAATGGTTGAAGTGGAAGAAAGAACACTAAATCGTATTGGAAGGAACTGCGACATGGGGAGATTGGCAATTACTGGCCCACTACCGGGAAGTGAGATGGACCAAGCATCTGGTGAAACCGCAATTCTTGAACAAAAGGTATTGGCAGAGATGGATTTATCTGAGACTTCTTGGATTGTTGAAAAAATACCTCGGTTAACTACCAAAGGTACTAGACGAGCATTGGTAACCAAATTTTCAGAGTTCCAATATGAGCCTGTTCCAATCGCAGGAGAGGAAACGATGGGTGAAAAATGGTTAGAAGGCGTAAATCCTGGTGAAATTTGGCATCCAGAAGGAGCGTGTATAAGGTTCCGTTTTACTCTACCATCAGGAAGTTATGCAACCACCTTGCTAAGAGAGTTCATGCGCTGCCCTCTTGGACAACTATGATCATTCTTCTGAAGAATAGTCTTGACCCATCTTGTAAATTCTATCTTTCAAGTGATAGTTCCAAACATTAACCCGTTTTGAAACAAGTTGTTAACCAAAAACTGAAAGAAATACTAACAGTCAATTGCATGAAATCAACTGAAAAACTCTAGTTGAGGGTTATTCTTCCTCAACTTTAGTTACATTTACTGCATTTGGACCCTTAGGNCCTTCTGCAACTTCAAAGTTTACGATATCACCTTCGTAAAGCGTTTCTGAAACCTGAGACTTGTGAACGAATAAATCCGGACCCTCTTCCTGCTCTATAAATCCAAATCCTTTAATTCTGTTAAACCACTTGACAGTACCTTGTGCCATAACCCCCCGTCAAAAACGAAGGTATTTGATAATGCCCTATGATATGATTCGAAATAGTGGCTTTTGAGCAATTTGTGAAATAGCCATCAAAGNAGTCCCATAGAGAGTACTTCTACCTCTCCAGTTCCACGTATTGAACGCATAGACTCTTCAAAAACATCTGACAATCCAGGACCATCATTCATCACTACATGAACTTGGATGAATTTCAGNCCAAATGCTAGAGGCTTGGTTTCACATAATTGAACATCATATGTATCATCAGCTAGTGCTGAGATTTGTGCCACTATTTCTTCAGGTGACACATCATCGACATCAGAATTAGGCATTACTTTGTAAGTTAGTGCGACCATTCCCATAAAAATCACCTATTCAGGGCCCCTGGAAGTCACATTCATCACAAACATAAGTTACGCCTTGATTACGGCATCTTGGACTTCTGCCTATTGGTTTGCCGCATATAGGGCAAGGGAAAGATGTGGAGCCTTTTTCTACAAGGGGAACTCCAGAAGCGGTACAAACGGTTGCTTTTTCTGACATTTTAGTAGTCCTCGGGCATCTTGGCCAAGGCCTACCCCTCTTTATTCTTACGCGGGAATTGAAATTACCTGTCGATTACCTCAAGAGTACCTGAACGACCTGTAGATACAACAATTTCACCATCTCTACGACGACACCACCCATTCTGAATTCTAATGATATCTCCAACTTGAACCTTGCCAACATCGCCATTCCAAAGTACCAATCCAACCAACCCAGTCTCATCTCTTCCACATGCAGCAGCCAGTGCTCCAGTGTAATTCTTTGAATTAACCAATCTGCGCGGATACTTCCGTAGAATTACTAATTCCAATCTTTGAACAGAGCTGCCGGGGACCAAATCAACAACAAGTTGTCTTTTGCTATTGCTTGATACAACATTAGGTTCCTGATTCATTGCAGATATTATTGATCGAGTGCGGTTATCTATACTACTTTCTTTAGTGGCCATGATTTTAGCCGTTCTTGTTCTAAGTATTTGAAACAAACAATGAGAGTAAAAATGAAAGTGAAAATCACTCCTNTGGAGTGCGTTTTTTTCTAACTGTGAAAGTGGATTTTACCGGATCTACATCGGCAATCGGTTCTGGACCGCCTTTGCGNTGTTCCAATTCATATTCAAACGCCGGTCTTATNTTCCAATCAGGTCCTTTCTTTGGTTTATGGTGCTTACACACNANGAATACTTCNCTGGATGAATTACGACTGGCCATTGGAGAAAAGCGTTTGACGGTCTGGAAATGAGGTTTGACNAGATTNATCAATTCCTCAACACCAACTCCTTGGAATAATTTGGTAACAAAGTTACCTCCCTTTCTTAAGATTGGTAAAGAAAAATCAAACACATCGGCTACCAGCATTAGAGAAACCGCTTGGTCGATGTCCCATTTNCCCGTAATATGAGGGGAGATGTCNGAAACTACAGCATCTAATGTTGGACTTTCAATAGTCTCTAGAATTAGATTTTGAGTAAATGGTTCGGTGATATCACCTACTAGTAGAGTTGCACCTTCAACCGGAACACANGGCTGCAAATCGACTCCNACTACCTTTCCCTTTTCGCCAACTATCTCTACAGCAACTTGTGCCCAACCGCCGGGATGACAGCCTACATCCAATACAATATCGCCTGAACTAAGCAAATTATGGCGCTCCTGTATCTGTTTTAATTTGAAAGCAGAGCGCGCTCTGTATCCGCTAGCCTTAGCTTGCTTTCGCCAAGAATCTCTTTGATGATCTTGTACCCAGCGGTCGACCATAGCACTACCTCCTGACCTAGGCGGGATGTTCACCTGTGATAACTTCATGCACAACCCATAACACCGCCCTACACAATGCGAAGCGTTTTCACCGCCATGGTCGTCATAATTTTGATGAGTCCAATCACTTCTGCAATTGTGATTGATAGTGATGAGAAATTCGAAGATTTAACCGTAGAATTAGGTCGAACGATACTGATTGAAGAAAGGACGGCAAATTGGTGCCCAACTTGTGCAAGTATTGACCCCG
>PALS01000005.1 GCA_002706615.1 Methanobacteriota archaeon | reverse complement strand
GATGCCAGCTGCTCCTCCAGAGATGCCAGCTTTAGCAGCAGATGCTCTGCTTACACCACTTCCTGTAGAGGAAGAAAGTATGGAAGATGAGACTCCTGCCGCTTTACCAGAATTATCTGCACTTAGCCCTGTGGTTGAAGAATCAGATATTGCATTAGTAGATCCACTTTCTCCAATCGAGCCAGTTGATGAAGACTTTGTAGCGGCTGGTGCAAAAATACGCAAGTCATCAGAAGTCGACGATGTACCAGGTCACAAACTAGAAGGTAGTTTGCATGAGAAAGAAAAGTCTGTGCTAACTTCAGATGGTGAAGTAGTAAAGCAAGATGTTAAGGGTGTACTGACCGTAAGGAACCCTTCAGATTCCGATAGAATTTATGANATTGATGTTATGCTAAACAATACATCAAACACTGANCTTTCTGGAGACCATATAGANGTTGATGAACTNGAATCAAGAAAGGAGTTCTCNACAAAGTATAAGGTCAAAAATAGNAGAATGCTTGTACTTCGAGAAAGACTTGATACTAATCCAGATAGAGACCAAGAGCGCTCACTTTCTGTTGCTAAGGGCGACGAAGCAGGACCTCTACACTTAGAATTGGAAGTAGAGAATGTATGTGGTGTAACACTGCATGATGTTGTTGTAACAAGAGAGATACCTTCCGAGATGACCATGGTTGCTACCGGCGGTTCTGTAATTGAAAACGGAATGTTAAGTTGGGATGTTGGTCATCTTTCAGCAGGAGAATCGCAAGTACTAGCATTATCTGGAACTGTAAGTGTTTCTGGAATTAAACCTGTCAAGGCAGGGGTAGCAAGCGCGACATATTCAGCAGATTCGACACTCTCAACATTAGAGTTTAGAGAATTAGATGCATTCTGCCGAGGATTCGCCTACATCAATTCTATGGAGAGCGAGCGTCCAGATAACTGGGAATGCAAGACAATTTTCGAGAACCGTTCTTCATTCACAGTAGATTTGGTTAAGTTACAAGTAAGGATGAAGGGTAGTGAGGATTTACTATTCGACATCCAAGATGTTCCTGAAGATGTATTGCCAGATAGCCGTTGGGAATCTGACGTAAGATTGGTCGAAAGCAATGGTAAGCCTGATTTCACTTGGGATCTTGGTTACACTGTTCTTCCAAGAGCAACTCATACTTCAGAAGGAAGTCTAGAGTTGCAACCATCAACATTTGAAGTTCTTGATGCTAATTTCGATAAATCTTACAGCAGAAAAATTCTACCTTCATACAGAAGACATGAGTTGAAAGCAACTCTGAAGATTACAAACAATGGTTCTTCACCAATCAATCTGATGAGGATCACCGATGATATACCTGGATTGTTTGAAGCACCAGCTGTAGAAGATGTTGCTGTTAAAATTGGAAATTCTGATTTAGAAGGAGAGCAGTATAAGTCTGAAATTTCTGAAGGAATCAGTATTGAAAAGGAAATGAAGAGCCCAGATGGAGCAGGTTATACTCTTACTATGACAATAGGTACTCGTGGACCAATAGGTCTAGCACCTGGCAAATCCTTGACAATTTCATACCCACTAGTTGCTCCTGACCCGAGCCCTGGAAATGAGATGGTTGCTGGACCTGCCCGTTGTGAGTTTAGCGCAGAGAGATTTGGACCAGTATGCTCTAGGGATGTGTCTGAAGTACCTGTTCTGAAAGTACGCCACCACCGCAGAAACTTCTCTGCAGGTAAATCTGTAATGCCTATGGGTGGAAAAGGCCGATATGAAGTTCTGATATTGTTTGAGAATAATGGAGATACAGCACTACAAGATGTCTGTATCAACGATATACTACCTTCAAACTTTGATATCAAAGATTGGTCAGTTAAAGGTGCTGGAAAGAAGAATAGAGAAGATGTTTCAATGGAAACNACCAGTTCTGGCGAAAATGGGTCTGCAATTTCTTGGACCATACCAGTCGTAGAGAAGGATGAAAGACTCGAACTTTCCTTTGAAATCAAAGGCGATGGCGAAGTCGATGCAGAAGTATTGAACCAATTCCATGGAGTCACATTCGGTGACGAAGTAGAGGAAGATGACCCAGCTCCTTCTTTAGAAACAGAGTCCGATGATTCAGAAGATTCAGAAGGAACCGAATCAGGCGATGANCCAGGTTCTGGTTACAAGTGGAGAGAAGATGTCTTGCTTAGAGTAATGGCCGCACATGGAATCGATGAATCCAACCGTGATGATTTCGTAAGGCATGCAATTAATTTCGATGATGACAACAACATGTATCTGAAGAAAGGTGAGATCGAGGCTGCAGCAGAAGCTTGGGGTGGAGAGGAAACCACATCCGATGAAGTTGCAGAAGAAGTAACAGAAGAGGAATCAGTTGTTGAAGAAGTTGTAGAAGAAGAACCTGCTGCTGAAGAGTCAACAGAAGAGGAATCTGCTGCTGAAGAACCTACAGTTGAAGAACCGGGAGAAACCAAGGCCTGCCCTATTTGTCCGGTTGAAGTTAGTTCGGATGCTAGTACTTGCGATACCTGCGGATTTAGCTGGGATTGATTATCNCTAAGGGAATTCCCAACGTGGCCACTGATGGTTTTTGGAATCATCAGATACTATTACTAGTACAGTTCTCGGGAATGTTCGTAACATTTCATTAATATCTCCAGATATTGAAGGAGGAATCACTCCATCTCTCATATCGACAGCTAGCCATGCTTCAGGATATTGCTTCAACCATGCATCTAACTCAGCCATCACGCCTTCTGGTGGAACACCCGGTCTTACACTCGCTACAAATCCCCAATCACTTGGTACGGCTCGGTCAGAATCCGAGAAAAGAAAGATCCTAGGGTCGATTGGGATTCTGCCAAGGTTTGCCAAAGCGTTTCTCTCAGTTACTACACATGGAGAGCCTCGCATAGGCATTGGTTGAGAGTGCTGCCACCCTTCCGCCTGTCCCGACATGGCACTCCAACATTACTCCCCTTGTTTGAGTTCTTCGCTTAATTGTGTGGTAACCTTCATGCGGCGTATGATGCCCCGTAGGGGCATGAGCGGACAAGGTCAGGCACCTCCTACACCACCNGGTGGCTCGATGATGTTCATGCTTTTATTCATGATTTTGATGACATTCATGCTAATGTCNGGTGATATAAGGACCACAATGGGNTCCTATGCCGACCCNGTATTATCTCCGTGGTTNCCTGATGAAAAATGGTTTATCATCACAGTAATGATTCTTGGTTCTATATCCATGATAGTNAATACAGTNCTGAGAAATTTCTTCATGGATCCTATTGCTCAAGCACATATCGGNCATCGCCAAGGTCAAGTTCGAAAGATGATGAATGAAGCNAGAGTAGGTCGTGACCCTATTCTACTGGAAAAAGCACAGACTNTGCAGCAACATATGATGCCAGAGCAGATGAAAGTTCAGATGGGTGCAATGAAACCAATGATGTTCACAATGTTCTTTATTATCGCAGTATTTGCATGGATGGGTAATACTGTCGCAGATTTTAGAGTAGACTATATTTCCTTACCTTGGTCGGCTGAGTGGAATATGGAAGATGGCAGATTCCTATTTTTCCCTGCTTGGATAGCAGTTTACATTTGTATGTCAGCACCCTTGGGTAGAGTTGTAGATCGTCATATTAAATTGATACGATATAAGAGCCATCCAATAGTAGCAGAGGGGGAGAAACTCAAGGAACCATTACTTCATTTGGTTTCAGGTGGTAAAACCGCTACTTCAAAAGAAGTTGCAGCACGAAGACGTCGAAGTCAACAACGCCGTTCAGGTCCAAGGAAACAAACACCACGCGTTGAAAAAGAGAAATCTAAAGATTCCGAAGGGGTCAAAGTAACCTCTAGTCTCGAATGCCCCGAATGTGGATGGGACATGGTTGAAAGAGATGGTCCAAACATCAAGATTTGCAAAATTTGCCGTCATGAATGGCGGTGATTTGATGGTCAAGGTTACTATTTCAGGTCATCCCGGAAGCGGAACTAGTACCTTGGTAAACGCTCTGTGTAAGCATTATTCATGGTCTTCTTTGAATGGTGGCGACATCTTTAGACAAGAAGCGAAATCTCGGAATATGAGTTTGGCAGATTTCGGTAAACTATGTGCGGATGACGAATCTGTCGACCGTTCTTTAGATTCAATTTTACAGCAAAGAATGCTTGAGCCTGATGGCCCAGAGGTGATGGAGAGTCGTCTTTGTGGCTGGTGGGCATACAAGCAAGAAATACAATGTATTCGAATCTGGTTGGAAGTTTCTGATATTGAAAGAGCACGTCGTGTAGTTGATCGAGAAGGNATTAGTTTAGANATGGCTATGGAAATGAACAAGGCAAGAAGTGAAACGGANCTTGCTAGATTCCAACAAATGTATTCACTAAATCCAAGCGATGCTACACCATACACTCATGTGATTGATGCATCCAGCCTCAGTGTAGAGGAAGTAGTTTCTACAGCCATTTCNATAATGGAGGATTCAGTATGATTATTCTAGACCCCGATGCTGAAACTTCCANTCAGCATGGTGTTGAACCAAGTAATCGTTCCATTCAGCAATTGCTAGATTCCGGCTTCATAATTTTAGATAAAGCTCCAGGTCCTTCTTCACACCAAGTAAGTGCTTGGGCTCGTGACATATTTGGNCTTGANAAACTAGGACATGGAGGTACTCTAGATCCATTTGCAACCGGTGTACTACCGCTATTAGCTGGTAAGGCGATGCGTCTTACTGGAAAGATTCTAACTCATGATAAATCGTATCTAGCCGTATTCAAACTTGGCAAAGAGGTAAATCGCAATCAATTGGATGCAGCAATGATTCAACTATCGGGAACCGTGTATAATGTTCCACCTGAGATTTCTGCTGTANGAGTTCAAGTTAGAACAAGAAAAATCTCAAAGTTTGAAATTCTAGATTTAGATGGTAACACTATTTTGGCAGAAATTGAATGTGAAGCCGGTACTTATGTTCGAACTATGGCAAGGGATCTTGGTCTTCTATTGGATACAACAGTTGAACTAAAGGAACTTAGAAGACCAAAATCAGGTGAGTTTAATTTGTCGCATTCAGTAACAATTCAGCAACTAGCCGATGCACATTGGTTATGGAAAGAGAAGGGAGATGAGTCAGCATTACGCCGAATTATCCATCCGGTTGAAGATATGCTTTCTGACCTCCCGGTAATGGTGATAAAAGATGGTGCAGCTGCTGCATTATCACATGGTGCACCTTTGTTAAGACCAGGTGTTGTAAGTTTTACAGAAGATATGAGCAAGGGTTGTGATGTATTGATTACGACTATCAAAGGGGAAGCCGTAGCTATCGCTAAATTATCAGAGCATAGTAAGATTATACCAGAGATGAAACAAGGCGAGGTCGCTAAACCACACATAGTCTTGATGCGAGAGGATACATATCCTCGTACATGGAAGACTAATCACGCCTCGTAATACTCTTCAAAGACCCATTCGTCGGTCTCAATTCTTATTTTCAATTCATTCATGTGTTCCACACTTCTACTTCGTCATCACAAGTGATGAAGGGCCCTCACAACCCACGCGAAGTAACATTTTCTGCAGCGTCCAGCATATGAAGGTTGACGCTGTTTTTGCGGTTATCCGTCAAACGATGTTCATTTCACAGGTGATTTCATCACTCTATTTTCTTGATCTTTGCAGGAGCCATTAATCCAAAAATTGCTAGGATTAACAACAAACCTCCAATGCCAAGTGCCCAAATCATTCCTTGGGAAATTTGTGATTCACTTTCTGATACAACTTCAACCACTTCATTACCTGCAGGTGCAATTCCTAAAATCTTGGAAAGTTGGTTATTCTCCTCATTTGATTCATCGATTTCAGTTCCATTATCGACCGCAGCCTCAATCAGTACCGAATCATCATCGTATGGAACTTGCCAATCACAGGTTACAGAACCTAATTCACCGGGTTGTAATACTGGAATAGTGCCGATACCGATTGTTAAATCATCAGCAAAACATCGTACTCCAATCATTGTTGCTTCAACTTGTCCCGAATTTCTAACCATTATTTTGATCTCGATTACCTCACCTTGTTTTGGATTGTTGCTATCTACTCGGATTTCTTCAATCTCTAAATCCGGTAATGCTCTAACATCAAGGTCTAACTCTCTCTCTACACAATTATTTCCAGAATCACAAGCAGTTATCAGTACCGAAGTAAATCCTGGCGTAGGAGCATCAACGACCACTACTCTCTGTGTCATATCGATACTAGCCCAGGAACGATTTGTTGAAATTGTAATCTCATCATCATTAGAATCTACATCATAAATCGTAAATGGTACCTCAGTAACTTGTTGATGTTGGACAGGAACAACTGGAGGGAATTCACCTAGTACCGGCGCATCATCAACCTCGGCTATTGTGAAGGTTGAAATTTCTGACCAAGTATTTCCAGCACTATCCATTACTGTAGTTGTAATCTCAGCAACTCCATATGCTTCTTCCACCAGTCTGACTCGAATCTGTCCTTGTGTCAAATCAACTTCGATTAGGTTTGAGTTACTATTGTCAAAAGTAACTTCTAANTCTTGCGAATCTGTGCGGTCATCACTACATTGAGTCAACAATGGTAGGATTAAGCCTCCTCCATCTTCTTGTAACTCATGATTACCTATTAGCATACAATGAGGGTCTTCATCGTATTCAATTTCATAACCCCCATCTACATTTACACTGTTTATGACCACTGATAGGCTATTGGCACTACCATCGGAATCCCAAGTGAAAAAGGCCTTAATTGTGATATTCAAATACAATATNTCACTATCAAGTAAATGGCCTATTGGAAGTACCATTTCGAAATTGCCAATGTCGGTAATTGGATTATTGCTTATTGTGTCCCCGTTAACTACCACTGTCCAAGCCGAAAGATTTTCAGTAATCCCCAATGTTTGACCTTGAATGTTACCAGTTATGTGAATAGTAGGATCGTTGATATCAATCCAAGCTTTGGTTAAGCATGTATTGCTTATTGTAAATCTGAACATAACCTCTTCTCCAGCGATAGGAATTAATCCATTTGAAATATTATCCCATGAGCCTGATGAACCCATATATTCAATCAAAACAGTTCCATTCTGTTCATCATTATGTTCAATGTGAATCCTACCCCATGATTGGCCATCTGGCTTAGCGATAGAATCGGTAGTCCAGGTTCCTCCATCTGAATCTAATCCACATGGTGCAGAAGACACTTGATTCAATTGTCCAGTTGTAAAGTCAAAATCCAAAATCGGCCATGAATCNACCTGGTTAGAACTAGAAGCCGTAACTCTTTCAGCACCATACCATGGTGTTTGCATTTCTATATTCAGGCCTACTGCGTCAACTCTTAGTTGGGAATCATCAGTTCCACCTACGGATACATAATCCAAATTAACTTGCATATTTGCNATTTCATTCCAAGACCAATTTTTGGAATCTGAAATACTAATCGACCATCCATTGGTCATGTAAAATAAACCGGTTTGAGTATTGCCCCANTTTTTGACNAGATTNTGAAATCCATTATTGATTGTAGAAAATCTAATCTTATCCTGCTGCAATTCATTTGGTACCTCGAAGTGAATCAATAGACTTACACTAGTNATGATATTATTTTCNAATCCTGATGTCTGGAAACCACCCATGGTAATATTAGGNCCTGTAGACCAAGTATATGCNCCATCTGGAGAACCCATTGTAGCATTTGAATCAGTACTTGTAGAACTAGACCACAAAGTTTGGGAATCAATATTTTGCGGCATATCAATACCCATGGTTATTTTGTTATCTGCAATCATTCCAGAAGTATATTCGCCATTTTCGGGATTACTTTCGGGTGTAAATGACAAATGTTCCTTAATATCCCATTGCGAGGAGTTTTCCAAATCACCATTTGGGAATAGATCTACTTCGTATGTTGCATGAACACTACGTCCTTCGACCATCGAAATTGGCATAATTAGGAGGAGAAGAATAGTGATTGCCACCCTGCGCATAATGGGTCCTCTAACACGATATCTCTTCAATGGAGCGGTGTTCTAAGTCACTAATTGCTACGAATATGATAAATACGGCCTGCCGGTGGTCCGAATCCCAATGGCTGTGATGGTGTAGGGGTTAGCACGGTAGGTTGTGGTCCTGCCAGCCCGGGTTCAATTCCCGGTCACGGCCCCATTTTTCTTTCATTTAGGTGTATTTGGTGTATTTTTATCACTCTCTAAAACGGCTTCATAGCCCTTTTTAGACACCGAATCTTCATAACTGCTTCAGCGTCCCTGACTACTGGATGGGATGCATATGACTGAGCGTGAGCAGGTTGATTTAACTAAGAATTTCTTAGCTTCACTGATGAAAGAACAATTGGAAATACAACAACATGTAATTGTTGAACAGAATAATTTGCCAATTGTTACCAATGGAGATTCTCTTCGCCATATGGCTTCAAGAATAGTTGAGGATGCTACTGTTGTTTCATCCAGAGGAATCGCTGAGGATGTGTTGGCTAGAGCTGGAATTGATACCCATCTGCCAGCAGAACCTGAAATCACTTCTGGTCATTTACGCCATGTTGGTAAAAGGGCGAAGAAAGTTGCTCGCTCTGAGAGAAAAAGAAAGACTCGAAGAGCAGTTCGTCGTGCAAAAAACCGCCCATCATTGGGTCGTGAAAACTCTCCAAGAAAGTTAGCAAGAAAGATTGCTCGTTGAAACCGAAGACACAAAAGTAGAATCTTCACCCGGCTACATGGGGAGTACCATGGATATTGCCAATCCCAGCGAAGAGCATTCGATGTTAAGGGAAATGGTTCGTGACTTTGTAAATGAGTTTGTCGAACCTCAGGCATTGGAACATGACCGTGATGAGAAGTTCAATCTCGAGTTACTTCGCTCTATGGGCGATATGGGACTTCTTGGCCTTACTGTTGATGAGAGTTATGGCGGAGCTGGACTAGATGCAACAGCAGCAGTAATTGTGCATGAGGAATTATCTGCCAGTGATCCTGGTTTTGCACTTGCCTATCTTGCACACTCAATGTTATTTGTAAATAATTTAGAACAAAATGGTAGTGATGAGCAAAGGTCACTGATTATGCCAAAGGTTTGCTCTGGCGAGTGGATTTCTGCTATGGCAATGAGTGAACCGGATGTCGGTACCGATGTGATGGGACTTTCGACAACTGCGGAAATTAATTCTGATGGTAATTGGGTAATCAACGGGCGTAAGATGTGGATTACAAACGGCTGCCTAGATGACAATGGAACCCCTGCTGATATTGTGTGGGTATATGCTAAAACCGGTCTTGATGACAAAAATCGTGCTCAGATTTCGACCTTTTTGGTCGAAGCAGGTACTGAGGGTTATTCTGTAGGTCAAAAAATCGATGGCAAAACCGGAATGCGTTCTTCCAATACAGCAGAATTAGTATTTGACAACTGCATCGTATCTCCAAATAATTTGGTTGGAGGAGTTGGTGATTCAATGATCCACATGATGAGGAATCTAGAAATTGAGAGACTTGCCCTTTCAGGAATGGCATTAGGAATCTCTCGTCGTTCTCTCAGTGAGATGAATAAGTATGCCACTGACAGAGAAGCATTTGGCAAAAGAATTCGTGACTTCGGTCAAATCCAGCGTTATATTGGTGAGGCATGGGCGAAATACCGTGCTATGCGAGCATATGTTTACGATACTGCAGCTAGTATGAGTTTAGGCGGCGAGGGCCACAGATTGGATAGTGATGGTGTGAAATTATTTTCTACAACAGCATCCAAGGAAATAGCGGATTCAGCAATTCAGGTGATGGGTGGCTATGGCTATGTTTCAGAGTATATCGTTGAACGTCTTTGGCGCGATTCTAAGTTATTAGAAATCGGTGGAGGAACTATTGAATCTCATCAAAAGAATATCACTAGAGATCTTTCAAAAACACCCGAAGNNATAGACCAGTGAATTCATTCTTCTTCACTTGAATCATCATCACTACCAGATGATTGTAAACTAACTCTTTCGGAACTTATGGCAAATAATAATGCTAAATAGGTAGGTACAGTGAACAGTGCAATAATTGGAAATACGATGACTCCCAATGTCAAAATCAGGATAATTATTGCAAATAATACCACTCCAATACGCAAATCCTGTTCATCATTCAATTGTATTACTACAACTTTACCAGGATCATATTGGACCTTTCCATGGTCGCTTTGCTAAGATTCTTTTATTTCTACAAGTTCTTTGGTTTCTTCCGGTGGCGCTGGAATAACTTCATTATTCATATTCATGTATTGCATTGAATATTGTTTTTCCATTTCCAGTTTGCTTGCTTGTAGTTCAAGCCAATTTGTTCTAAGTGTTTCATATTCAGCCAGGTCATAATGAAATTGCTTTGCCGCTCTCCTCCTTGCTGAACTATCAAATTTGACCAAAGCCAATCCTGTGATTAAAAATCCAATCGTAATTATTGCATTCCTTTCATCAGAAACATGGTCAAACCAGCCANCAGGTTTCTTAATCATTATNANNANACCTANNANTCCAAGNGANACAAATACTANNAATGTACAAAATTCATAAAAATCTATTGCAACACGTCTTTTTCTTTTCGGCTTATTTTGAAAGCCATCCCATCGGGAACCCATGCCACCTAATTATGGCGACAACATATCAACCTTCTCCATAAAATTTAGCGATGAGTCCTAATGCTAGATTTGCTTAGCCCTGTCATGCGTGAATGGATGGCTCTCAAACACCTTTTGAGAACTGGCTGGGTTAGAGCAGGTGTGGATCAACCNGAGAGTGTAGCAGCACATTCCTGGGGAATGGCAATTTTGGCTATGAAAAATTGCCCAGAGGAACTGAATCGATTACGAGTAATCGAGATGTGTATTGTTCATGATTTACNCGAAATTGTTGTCGGCGACCTAACTCCGCATGATGATGTCTCAAATAAGGCAAAAGATGAACGAAATGCAATGCAAGAATTAGCNCCATATTGGCTTGATTTATTCGAAGAATATGAGGCTGGCGTGACCGCAGAGGCCCGTTTTGTCAAGTATCTTGACAAATTAGACATGGCTCTAATGGCNCGTCTTTATGAGGNTGAACANGGGCTTGATTTGAGTGAATTTATCACATCNGCTCGTGAAGTGATAGGCGAAAATAACTTTGAGTAAGTCTTTCTCGGCAGGGGTGGAGTCCTGTAGTGTAGCGGTCCATCATCTCGGGTTTTGGTCCCGGGTACCTCGGTTCAAATCCGAGCAGGACTACCATGTCAAAACAGCGAACAGCATATGTGCTTGAATGACTCCCAAGGAGGCATGCGTCCTGTCGCTTTGGTTGCAATTTTGCTCCTCTCGACATGGTCGCAAGTTGTATTGGATGTGGATTCTAATTCTCCTATTGCGCCTACCTCCGCACAACCAAATTCGGTTTCAATCTTTGATGAACCGGGAGCAGTAGTCCTTCCCTCTCTAGAATACTATACTTCCCAAGACGAGGTTGAAGTCATGGTTTTAACAATAGTTTTGTCACAACTACATAGTTTCCAGCAGGAACATGGTCTACTACCCGAGCAGTCACCTGGTGACTTAGTAGAGACCTATCCTGAATCGATGGATGGAGTTCTTCAGCATCGTGTAGTAACTCTCCCCGGCTATCTAGTTGCAAAACTACCAGGAATTCATGGTGTGATTGCAATTCATGATATTATCGGCTCTCCAAAACCTGCTGGTGCTTTTTTTGATGCAGAACCAAATACAGTAGTCAGCCAAGAAATACACAATGCCACTGTTGCACATGACCTAAATATCACAGGTGAGGGAATTAAAGTTGCAATTCTAGACTCTGGAATTGATTTTGCTCACCCTGATTTGAATGGGACTCAAGCAAGGGTCGATGATAATAATTCTTCATGGGATGGTTGGCCTATCGCTTTTGATGAAGTGTCTATTTCAAATTGGATTAGAGATGGAGATGCATATCCTGCAGAACAAAAGTCTTGGTATTCTGACACATCGCAAGTGGATTATGACAATGATAGTGATAATTTGACAGATAATGAAGGCTTGGATGTTACTGGTGTAACCTCTCTTTCTGGAATTTATCATCATGGACTTCATCCAGATTCCAATCTCGTCTCTATTGCTGGTGATGAAGTCCCAGTTCTAGTAGTAGATGATTTGGTTTCAGGAGAATATACCTCTGTATATGTTGATATTGACTTAGATGGCCGTTTTGATGATGAAAAGCCTATGCGAAAGGGTAGTGAAACTGCAGGTTTAGACACCAATAATGATGGGTTATGGGATGTTTCTGCTGGTATGATCTATTGGATTGCAGATGGTAATACTAGTTTGCCATTCGCACCAACATATTCCACTCGAAATGGCTATTCTGATCGTATACCAAATAATGGAGAACTAGTAATGTTCATGCTCAATGAAAATAGTGGCCCAGGAGGTAGCCATGGGACTCTATGCGCTTCAGCAGTTGCTGCACAAGGTGTAGTGAATAACGGAGCTGTGAAGGGTATGGCGCCAAATGCCACGTTAATTTCAATCGGGAATTATTATGCTGGTGGAACCGATTTTGAGTCTTGGAGATTTGTCGCAGAGGGTTATGATGGAATTCCCGATACTGGAGACGAGGCCAATATTGGCTCATTTTCATTTGGTTATTCAGGGGCAATAGATGCAGGCTCAGATGAAAGGTCGATGTATCTTGATTGGTTGACCCGTGTATATTCAATCAATACTACCTATCTGGTTGCTCTAGGAAATGGCGGACATGGTTACGGAACAGTTGCTAGCCCGGGCGGTTCTCCAGGAGTGATTTCCGTAGGTGCAGCCTCATCACGCACAGGGCAAGGTGCTGGTAATACATGGGGTGAGATCGCTTCATGGTCCGATCGTGGTCCAAATTCTCAGGGAAGAATGGACCCAGATATCGTCGCTGTTGGTTGGTCGGCCACAGGTGATATCACTTTGAACGAAGTTTCAGATGCTAATTCTGCAACTCGCTCATGGTCAGGAACATCTCTCTCAACCCCCATTGCAGCAGGACTTCTAGCATTGGTTCAGCAAGCCTGGTTTGAAAGATATGGTGTCATACCGGATTCACAAAATGTTCGGGACCTTGTAATGTCTACCTCTTCTGACCTTGGATATGATCCAAATACCCAAGGTGCAGGATGGTTTGATGCAGGTCGTGCTGTTAAGACTGTACAAGGTCACAACGGTACTTGGGCAGTAATCCCTGCATCTTTGATGCCGGGTTCAAATGAGGGATATCATCGTTCAGCAGGAATAAATTGGATGTTACCAGGCCAAAACTCATCCCATCTTTTCGAAATAATCAATCCGAGTAATAGTTCACAAAACTTCACAATTTCCTCTGTTCACCATGTTGCAACCTCGCATGATGTTTACAATTGGGAAGTGAACTCATCAAATGGTTGGGATGGGTATCAAGATTCTAGACCTGACAAGGTTTGGCCAGTTTGGATTCCTGGTGATTCCAACAACTCAACTATGCCAAATGATGCGACATTATTGCGAGCTAGAGCATCAATGTCTCCAAATGGATTTGATGGAAATCAAAACCTAGAATCTGAAAATAGACCATACTTACGATTTTATCGCTGGAATGATACAGATGGTGATGGTAAATACTGGAATGACTCAAACGGAGATGGTCACGTAGGCGATGGCGAGTGGGAAGATAACAATGAATTCTCAGAAGTCACTGCGCACATGTATGCTTCACCGCAAGTGGAAGTGCGTTATGGTATGCCAACAGAGTGTATGTGTGATGGTATTATTCTTGCAGCATATATGGAAAATGTCAGAAGTTCAATAATCGATCCAGTTCCAATTCAAATCGATATCACATCTTTTTCAGACCGTGTCGACCCCTGGGTTAGTGTAATCTCCTCAGTTCAAGTTCCTGCATTGAGTAGTACCCCCAATTACATCACAGTTAGCGTTCCTTCCAATACTACACCTGGATTGTATATGTCGGGAGTTTTGATAGAATCAGAAAATCATAGTTGGAAACTGCCACTTGTTACTACTGTTGCTGCAAATGGTCCTTACAGTTGGACACCTCCGGAAATTGATGGTAATTTGTCTAATCAAACATTGTATAGGGAAACTTGGATGCAAGGAGCCCAACGTTGGGGCTGGAGGGCAGAATCTGGTGATTGGAAAGCAGTGGCAGTAGATTGGCCTTCGAATCTTGCACATGGCAAAATGATTGTTGACATCGACTGGCCAGATAATGGGTTTACCGATATTGATGCACACTTACTTTCAAGGACCACACACCCCTACTATGGAATGTCATCAGATTATCCAAATTGGGTATTAAACATCGAGCAATCATCTCAAAATATGCATCAAGGTTCAGGAATTTGGCAACGTCAAACCAATACGGGAGAAGATAGAGAAATTTTAGTTGGAGATGCCAGCGAAGGAATAAAGCAAATACTGTTACACTCCACAATGCACGGTGTATTAACTAATGATAATCCTGTAAATATCTCAGTAGGACACATAACTTCTCTGGATGGAAATGATTCATGGACGGTTTCTGATTGGGATAACGGAATAGTAAATGAGACTCTTATCGTTGGTTCAACAATGGATCTTTCCTTTAANCAAATTTCAGAATATGGGTGGACTCGCGGATATCGTTTACAAAATCAAACCGCATCCCAAGATACTGCTGGTGATGTTTCAACAGCATCATATAATTATCCAATAATGGTTGAAAATCTATCNGCTATGGTCTTGAATATAGATTCTAATGGTATGGGTGATGATTTAGATTTGTATGCGTTCTATGATGAAAATAACAATGGCATAATCGATTGGGGTAGTGAAGAAAAACACAAATCCGGGAATTGGAATAGTGCTGAAAAAATACAGATCGACCAACCTGCTAATGGTCAATGGTGGATAGTAGTGCACGGATTTAATGTCCCTTCAGGAAATACATCTTTTTGGATGGATGTAGAACTAATGGGTGGAGACGATATTACTGTAAATAGTTGGAATCAATTAAACTCGACAGAAATTTCCAACCTATATCCCAATGGTAGTAGTCGCCTAGGAGGAGAAATTGAAAGTGCTTGGGAAATAAATTTCACTGGNNATATGCCTACAAGTGTTGGACAATGGTATGGAGCTATTCAAATTGAACTCGATATTGGGGGNGTGCTTGATTTACCGTTATCCTACAGTTTGCTAGACACACCTCCTCTTGTTACATTCAGTTCACCTCAAAGTAGTTCGCAACATTATAATGCAACACAAATNTCNGCATATGCTTTAGATATCGGAGCTGGTTTCAATTCCTCGGATATACATTGGAATTCAACATTACAGGATAATTTGACAATTACTGGAAAAACAATATCTGGAACTATGGTAAATATCACAAATCTAAGTTCCTCGAACCATACGCTGCGTGAGTTGTGGATCAATGTCAGTATGTCAACAGATGGTCAAGTACATACCTCCTTACTTAATGTCACAGATCTACTTGGCCAAACCTCATCAGCAACTCACTGGGTCGTTCATGATGATGAAAATCCCCGGCTTTCTGTAATGAGTTCACAAGGTTTGTTAACCAATCAAAGTCAAACAGAATTACAGATTTTAGCTGAAGAGTTCTCTTTCAATACATTGAATGGAGTTGAATTAAATCAAACTGGAAATGGCACTGGGTGGAATAATTCCACTTCGACAGGGGCGCCAAAATGGTTCAATTATACAATTTCACCTCTCTTAGAAGGATTCACAAATTATGTCATTCAATCGACAGATCGTTCTGGACGTATTACAGTTTTAGAAATTAGTATTGAAAAGGACACCAATCCACCTGATTTAACTTTCTACCACAATTATGCAGGGGTACATAATGAAACCAGTGCCGTAGTCTGGTATACCGCTTCAGATTATGACAAAATATGGCTGCAAGGTAATGAAATCGATCCTTCAGATATTGTTTCTGGNGTTGAGAATGCAGCCTTAGTGAATCTTTCCCAAGGTGAAAATGTCATTGAATTATTGGCAAGAGATTCAGCTGGAAATTGGGCTAAAAAGAATATAATAATCGAGGTCGACTCAATATTCCCTACTCTGAATTGGACATATCCTATGGATGAAGAAGTGGTAAACCATCATCTTCTAGATGTGAAGTGGGATAATCCTGGAGAAATTGCACAAATGCAAGTAAAAATTAATGATCAAAATTGGCAATCTCTTCCAAGTATCACAAGCAGTATTGGCAGATGGATATATCAAATTGAATCTATAGGCGAACAAAATTTATGCTTACGAATGTCGGATGATGGTGGAAATATAGTAGAAGAATGCCGTTCCTTTAGCCTTAATGAATCGGTTTACACACCTACTATAGATGCCGTTTGGAATAATACATTGGTGAATTATGACCAAGCAATAGCAACACTATATGTTGGTCCTGAACAAACTTGGAGACTGGATAAACAGTACGATGGAGGTGGTTTCATAGTCTCNTCNGGTACAGGAACCGGTGAAAATTTACCAGTGGTTTTCGATTTGGAAACAGGTTGGAATTACTATACCATATTGGTCTCAGGTAAAGGGGTGGAAAGAAGCTTTGATTTGCAAGTTGAATACGACGGAATTTCTCCTGAGATTTATCTAAGTGAAAGTGGCAGTTATCGCCCACAAGATGTCAATGGTAGTTCTGCTTTGATGGTAAGAGGTACAGTTTCTGAACCTGGACTATTCGTAAGTTGTTTTGACACATCATCTCCAGCGCAGTATGAAGAGAACTTATCTGGAACTAATTTCACATTCCCACTTGACCCATGGGGGACTCAAGATTCAGTGCTACTAAATGGTATGACTGCAAGTATCAGATGTACCGCTTTTGACGCTGCTGGAAACCAAGATTCAAGCTGGTGGAATGTATCCCTTGACTCTAAATTACCACTTGGTAATATCGAGATTTTAGATCAATCTGGAAGAATCTTTGTCAGGAGTATTATTCCAATGCAATCAGACTCAGTAGATTATAATATAGAAATTATTCACGATGATATAATCGTCAAAACTTTATCGGGAANTGTTGGGATTGGGATGGAATTTGAAGATCAGTTTGAAGTTGGGAATTCACAAACTGGAATTTGGCAGGTCAAGATGGAAATTTCTGATGAAGTCGGAAATTATGTATTGGTTAACGCCACGATAGAAGTTGAAGATGAAAGNACAATNGAAGAGTCATTGTTTTCNTCACAAAACGTGGTAAATATGGGTCTGGGATTAATCGTGATTGCTTTGTTAGCAATAATGGTTATTCGGACAAGNCAGAAAAAAGACAATTGGCAATGATTGGGCCAATGCTGATGAAGCCCCTTCATGTGGGCCTGTCATGGCAATACAGAAAATTGCGGTATTAGGCGCAGGTCAAATGGGTAATGGAATCACTCAAGTTGCTGCATGTTCAGGNTATGATGTNGTAATGATTGACATTAAAGATGAATTTATTGAAAGAGGAATCGGCAACATTGAGAAGTCTTTGGCTAAACTAGTTTCGAAACAGCGTATGACTCAGGATGAATCGGATGCTGCACGTTCAAGAATTTCTATATCCACCGACCGTGGACTTTGCTCAGATGCAGATTTGGTTGTTGAGGCAGTACCTGAAATCTTGGAATTGAAACAGTCGATTTTTTCAGAATTAGATGAAATTTGCAAATCCGATTGCATTCTCGCATCCAATACATCTTCTATCTCCATCACGAAAATTGCAGAATCGACCAATCGTCCTGATCGGGTGATTGGTATGCATTTCATGAATCCAGTTCCATTGATGGAATTGGTTGAGATCATTAATGGAAAATTGACCAGCGATGAAACCAATGCTGCAGTCGTAGCTGCTGCAGAGGGTATGGGCAAAGTACCATTGTCAACTGAGGATTCACCAGGCTTTGTTTCAAATAGGATTCTTTGTCCAATGTTAAATGAGGCCATATTGTGCCTTCAAGAAGGAGTTGCTACCAAGGAATCTATCGATGGAATTATGAAATTGGGAATGAAACATCCAATGGGTCCACTANCCCTAGCAGATTATATTGGTCTTGACACTCTTTTACACATCATGGAAGTTCTGTACGAAGGCTTTGGGGAGCCGAAGTATCTAGCTGCTGACTTACTTAGAGAGATGGTCGCTGCTGGGAAACTAGGACGAAAATCAGGTGAAGGATTCTACGCATACTGAGGTTGTTAATTGAGTCTCAAAGATAAATTACAATTTTGGGCNATTGGCCAATTTTTGACAAAAATTGGTTCATCACCTGAACAACCGATTGCTGATAGAAAAGAAGCAGATTTCCGTATTGATACACTCAGTCGTTTGGCAGTGATTAGGGCAGGACTTTCTGGACTTATTTCTGGTCTAATTGTAGTTGGATTCGCTTTATTCCTCAGAGATTGGGAAGGAGCTGAAGGGATCAGTGGGCTTGGTTTTCTATTGATAATCACATTTGTTAGTTGTTTAACTACGGCATTAGAACTAGTTTTTCTTTATCGCGATTCCTTGAGCACTGCGGCTCGCATGGCTAAAATCTTAGATATTCCACAAGAAGAACTAGAACAGGTGGATTTAGAAAATTCAATTCCTCATTGGTTAGTACATGCTGCATTAGGNGCTCCTGGATTCCAAGGGAAAATGTTTGGAATCGACCCTCTTGCCAAAATTGGCAAGGTTGGAATGATCATACGTAAAATACTAAAAAAATTGAGAATAGTTGCTAGTGCAACCGTCTTCAAGATGATATTGCGTAGAATGTGGATAAGATTGCTTGGTCGNGTTGGATTGAGAGCTTATGTAGAATTGATTTCACTTCCCGTATTTGTGATTATCAATATGTTTGGAATGAATGGTATGATGAAAGATATGCGTTCTCGTTTAGTTGGACATGAACTAACTCCAAAACTAGTTGCTCACGCTTTCCCTGATGGATTGAAAAATTTGGATCCGGGGTTGAGAAATGCTTTACATAATGGTATTGAAGAGCAAATAACAACATCACGCTTTATTCATCCTAATCAAATAAGAGTGCTAGAGATGTTAGGGGATAAAGATGACAATCTAACCTCGCCCAATAAGGATGAGCAACGTAGAGCGAACCGCTTCCTATTGGCAGTCTTTTCTATGTCTGGCAAAAACTCCCCTCGCTGTAAAAAACTCATTCGCNGCTTGGAACTTGAATTAGGTAAGGAAGAGGTNAAAATGGTCCGTCAAGAAATCGATGATGCAATTCACGACCTATCGCCTCTTTCTAGGCCATGGGATTGAATGAAGAATATTTTACATTTTCAATAAAATAATTATCCAATTTCTAGATNCGAATTTTACAATAATTTTACAATTATTNTTTGATGGCAATTTTAGTGGCCCTTTAGGGCCAAACTTTGAGTGTAGATGTGCATTGGCGCATATATGCGCGGCGCTATTTTGCTATCCAGNCTAATGTTCTTGGTTGTATTTACGCCAATTGTTACAGCTGCGGATGGCGATGGTGACGGAATCGATGATTCCCTAGATATCTGTCCTTACGCTGCAGGNACTGCTAATTCAACTGCGGGAAATGGTTGTCCTGACTCAGATGGTGATGGCATGGCTGATTTCGAACAGGCGGTAGTACATGACTGGGGTGAATCGGAATGGGAGCATCTCGATTATGGTACGATTGGCGGCTCAGTAGATGCATTGGAATGGGCTCAAAACAATACTATGTTCTANGCCGGTGGCAGTGGCGGTGGNGGTTGGGGAGGCGGCTCAAGCAATGCCTCAGTTCACACATTCAATTCTCTTGGAGATCATATTGGCACCTTCTATGTCATGCCAGGTGGGGTCAATGTACTGGATTTGTCTCCCGATGGTCAGATGNTAGCAGTGACTAGCGATGAGGGAGGTGCAGTAATACTGAATGCAACAACTGGAGCCTTGATCACCGACCTATATGCTGATAGTTTCCAAATTGGCAACTCATCTGAAAATGTGATTTCTCTCAGTTGGTCAAACGATGGTGACAGGATTTTTCTTTCAACCGGAGAATTCAAGATCTCTTCAATATGGACAAGTAATTGGACAGTTGAGTGGAATTATACATCTCTACCATCGTGGGTTGGTGCAATAGATACTACGCCTGATGATAGATTACTGATTTTCTCATCTGGTTCTATGGTTCTTGCTTATTGGGTCAACAATTTTACTGAAGCATGGAATATGTCAAACCACTCTCAATATATCCGAACGGTAACCGTTAGCCCAGATGGCAGATATGTTGTTTCAGGTAGTGATGCTAATTTCATAGTTGTAACCGAGATTGCAACCAATACTAAAATTACAGAAATCGATGTAGGAAGCGACGCTATTGGCGGTACATTTTCTCCAGATGGTGGAACTTACTTCGTTGGGAATCGCCGTAATACCAATCTCAGAACTTATGAAACTCAAACTTGGAGTTCTTCAGGAACTATCGGTGGATTTGGAAGTAGTAACAATAATCGTGGAATTCATTCCATTTCCATTGACGGTGAAGGAGAGCGCCTTGTTGTTGGCTGGCGCCGCGGTTACATGTCTGTACATATAGCAGCGGATGGTCACATTAGAGTCCATGGCGAATTTTCATCTCAATTAATGGAGACAAGTTGGAGGACATGGTTCCCTACAACCGATGAATCGGTCAGAGTATGGGGTGATTTTGATAGAACTACAACCACTCTCGACATTTGTGATGGAGAGAGATATATGGGCTCNCATTCAAATGGTGTNAGTCCGCAATATGCTACTAAATCAGCTAACTTCAATCAAACNGGTTTATGGGATTGTAAGAATACTGATGGACAAATTCTCGAGGTACCCTACGGTAGAATGCCAGGAGCATTCAGCGTAAAGGCTGGTGGAGCTACCGAGGCTTGCATGCAGGTTACAGGTGGTCTTTCTATGGGCCAATTNCGCTGGATTACATCGAGCCTTAATCGCAATACTCTACAAGTTGATTCTGAAATGCCTGGCCTTGATTTAGCATCCATTGCTCCAAATGATGACAATGATAACACTCCTGAATGGAGCGATTTAGACTCATCTTGTGCTGATGAACAAATAGTACTTGCACATAGATGGGAAAATCGAACTGAAATGTGGATTATCAAGGAGAAATTATTGTGTGCCAACTGTGTCAGTGTAGATTCTATCTATCCTTCATCTGGTTATCGTTACAGAGCAGTTGTCGAAGATGGAGAAAGGCAGAATGTTGTAGATGGTTTAACTGGACCAAGTGGTGAAGGAAGTATCGGATTTACAGAATTAGGTTTCACTATTGATAATGCAAATGGCATCTACATAGTTCCTCTAGTCGATAACTACACTCATGGTGCTAGTGATGCAATTGCAGCAGGACAACAGGCAATAAATGCTACAAGAAACAATTCCCGTGATGGCATTTGGCCAATGCAAACAGATGCTCGCATGTTCATGTCAATAGATTCTTTGAGTCATAATATTAATTTCGCTAGATTCTTACTTACAGATTCTGCAGCAACACAATGGGAGGATATGGGCTTTACTAAACTCGGACCTTGGGATTCCTATCAATCATGGTTACTATTGGGAGTTGATATGAGCCACATCCTTCCTGATGCAGACCAAGATGGTGTATGGGATGGTGATGATTTGTGTCCCGACACAGTAGGTGTAGATGTTGACCTGAACGGATGTGCTGAAAATCAATTAGATGATGATATGGATGGTTATACCAATGACCTTGATGATTGTGATAATGTTTCAGGAACCTCAATATTTGGTACGGTTGGCTGTCCTGATAGTGATTCTGATGGATGGTCAGATGATTATGATTCACACCCCGATGATGTTACTGAATGGAATGATACAGATCTGGATGGTTATGGCGATAATCTTGATGACTGTGTCGACGAATCGGGTAATTCGACAATCGATAGATGGGGTTGTATTGATACAGATGGAGACGGCTGGTCTGATGCAAATGATCAATTCCCATCCGACCCTAGCGAATGGGTAGATACCGATGGTGATAGTTACGGTGACAACCAAGATGCATTCCCTAACGAAGTGAGTCAATGGTCGGATGAAGATGGTGATGGCTATGGTGATAATTCAAGTGGTCTTGAATCAGACAACTGCCCCACAGAGAATGGCACTTCATTCGAAAATGGAATCTTTGGATGTATTGACAGCGATATGGATGGATGGGCAGATATTGATGATGATTTGCCGTTTGACCCTTACCAACATCTTGATTTTGATGGTGATGGAGTTGGCGACCAATTGGTTCAAGGCTCCTTTGACATATGTACTGAAACTCCAGCAGATGAGATTACTCAAATCAATTCTGATGGCTGTGGGCCATCGGAAAGAGATTCAGACTATGATTCGTTAAATGACGACGTCGACCTATGTCCAAATACTCCAATAATGCAAACTGCAAATGTAAACTCACAGGGTTGCTCTCCGCAAGAAATCGATGCTGATGGCGATGGAGTTTTCTCGGACGTAGACGTGTTTGATGATAATCCAAACCAATCTTTCGATACTGATGGTGATGGTTTCGGTGATGATTCAAATGCTGAAGGAGGAGATGACTGTACAACTCAAGCTGGAAATTCAACTATGGATCGAGTAGGCTGTTTAGATTCTGATGGCGATGGCTGGTCAGATGATTTTGATATTTTTGATAATGACAAAACCCAATGGAACGATACTGATAGCGATGGATTTGGAGACAACTGGGATGATGAATCATGGAATGAATCAAGAGAGTATGGCCAATTTGTAATTGGTGCTACTCAACCTGATAGATGTCCGAACCAAGCATCGCAATTCGGATATTCTGAGTATCAAGGTTGCTTGAACAAATTAAATGATGACAATGATGTAAAGGAAGATAATACTCAGTCGGCAAGCGATGAAGGAATGAATCCTTTAACCATAATTGGAATTATATCGGCTGGAATAATTTTCATACTGATTGGCGCTGTAGTGACTTTGATGAAAAAGAAAAAACCAAAATCTCGAAGAACAAGACCTAAATTACAGCCAAAGGCATTTGNTGATGAACCNATTATGGAAANNCCACATAATCTCGAACAATCATCTGAAGTTCTCAACTTTGTTGCTACATGGGAAGAGTTACCACCTGGTAATTGGCTAGATACTGATGAAAATGGAACTAATTGGTATTTGGATGATGATGGAAAGCACTGGTATTCAGATANCGATGGATACAGAGTTTGGCAAGAGTGATATCGNTTTNTACTGTTGAACTTAACAANATAAATTGNGAAATGATGACAAGCGTCATAAGCCAACACCACAGCACGAGATTTAGGGAGATACTATGCCAGGTACAACTCGTGTTGAGATTAGGACTCTAAAGGTCGGTCGTTATTGCTGCGTCGATGAGAAAGCATACAAGATTAATTCAATTTCCAAGTCCAAACCTGGTAAGCATGGTTCTGCCAAAGCTCGTCTTGAATTAGTTGATATTTTCTCAGGTCAAAAAATCTATCACGTTGGTACAGTTACTGAATCAATCAATGTACCCCTATTGGAAAAAGGTACTGCAATGGTTACTCACATCGAAGGTGAAGAAGTCCANGCTATGAACATGNGAGATCACTCGATGATGATTTTACCTGTTGAGCCTGACCTAAATGTCGAAGCAGGAAATGAAATCATGTGGATGGAAGCATTAGGTCGTTACAAAATCATCAGAGACCATTGAAATTTACCCTCCGTAGGAGGGTAATGGTCATGAAGTACTTCCTGTTCGCTATGTTTAGGCAGAGTTCTTAATTTTGNTGAGGGATATTGATGGGAGTTAAAAAATCTGCATACCGACAACCGGTAACTCCTGANGGTCTAAAGGCNATGGAGAAAGGAACTCTTACATGGCTAGANGANGAGATGTACAACAATCTAAACACTGGAGTACTCGAACAATACCTNGAGGAAAAGAANCTCGAAGAGGCNTTTGAAGTATCACATTGGGATACTCGCAAGGTTATGNTTGGTATTGCAATCGGTGCTGTATTCTCTGGAGTTACCGCATATATCGGATTGAAATTGGGNCTTGCAATTTCAGCTGCTTGGTATATCGCTTATGTATTGGGTATGGCCTTGAAATGGTCACCATCAGAAGTTAATATTGCNACATCAGCAACCACTGGAGCAACTCATGCATCAACTGGATTTATTTTCACCTTCCCTGCAATTTTCCTTCTGGCCGCAGATACAGACTATTGGTTAGCCGACGGTCCACTTGTCACCCTTGCAGCCGGTGAGACGTTGCGTCTNGCTTTCGTAGGTATTGTAGCCTCAATGTTCGCAGGTTTCCTTGGTGTGATGTATTTCATTATTTTCAGAAGGGTTTGGTTGGTAGAAGACCCCTTGCCATTGCCTGGTTTCGAGGCTACTTTGAAGATGCTNGATATNGCNAGTGATGTCAGTACTGGTGCGGTTGAACACGCTAGAGATTCTCTCAAGACAATTGGTGTCTGGACGGGTATTACGATGATTGGTTTATTCCTTTTAGAATACCCATTAATTTGGATGTCAGGAAAGAGACAAGCCCTGACNGATTTCTTAGCGGAATTAGGTACTGGGGACGGATTTGGAGTCGCTTCATTCTTCTCGCATGCTAAGATTCACCAGCCGGGTGAAGTGGTAGATGGTGTTGCAGCAGGTCCTGCACATTATGATCCTGGAACTTGGTATAATCCATTCATGTACACTTATGTCGGTTTGGCATTAACTCCATCCATGTTCGCAATTGGATGGTTCATGAAAACTAGAGTAGCATTATTGGTAAACATGGGAACATTCGTCGGGTGGTTTTTCTTAGTTCCTTTAGCAGTAGCTTTCAATCTACCAGTTTATGAGGGTCAAATCGGCTCTGCAGTTCCTCTTCAAGAATTACCTGGTGCATTGTACGCCTCATGTATGGCTTCATCTACCGCCGAACAAATTGCTGCTGGCGTATGTGGTGCTGATACTGGCGCAGTACAGATGTTAGCATTTGCTAAGGCAATTAGGTTCATTGCTATCGGTGCAATTGTTGGTGGTGGAATCTTTGGACTACTAAAGATGTGGAAAACATTTGCAAATATCTTTGCAGACATTGGTCGAGCTTTCAAAGGGGATGGTGGTAAGGAATACATGCCAGGTAAAGGGTGGTATGAATGGCCTCTATCTCACATACCAATCTTCATGCTATTGACATTTGCTGCCATAATCGTGATATTCATATTCGGTGATTTCCCGATTCTAGCAAGTATTGTATTTGCAATAGTACTCTTGGCGACTACATTCTTGCTTGGTGCTATTGCTGTCAGAGTAATGGGTGAAACCGGTATCGAACCGGTATCTGGAACTTCGTTTATCGTTCTTCTAATGCTCTTTGGAGTATTCCTTAACTTCGATGATGTGTTAGGTTTGTCTACTCAAGAAGCGGTATTGTTAGGACTGGTCGGAACTACAGTATTCGGTTCAGCAATTTCAATGTCTGGAACAGTAATTGGTGATTACAAGAACAGTTTGTATATCGGAAATCGTCCATATCACATCTCTAAAGGTAATATCATGGGTGTAGTACCAGGTGCAGTAATTGGTGCTGGTGTTGCGATTTTCCTAGCCAATGAATTAGCTCAAGGTAGAATCGACCTTATCGCTCCTCAAGCAAATGCATTCGCAACCTTCTCAGTGATTTTCGCTGAAGGTCAAGGCGACCTCATGCTACTATTGCTTGGTTTCATGTTGGGAGTATTTGTTGAATGGGCTACTGGAATGGGAACCTCTTTCGGTCTTGGAATGTATCTTGATGTTCCACATACATTACCAATGCTAGTTGGTGGAGTTGCTCGAGACAGATGGGAAGAAAAGAAACTCAAGCCTCGTATTGAAGCAATTAAGGAAAAGGAAGGCACTGTTATTGCTGAAAAGCAACGAGCATTGATCTTGCTTGGGACATTTATGGTCGCAGCAGGTCTGCTAACTGGAGAAGCATTCTTTGGTACTGAAAGTAGTATTCTTTCATTCATAGATTCCCTTTGGTCTGCTTCTTTCGGTGGCAGTCTATCGTGGCACTTTGTTAGATTGATCAGCTTTATCATTCTCAATGTCATAATCGGTGGCGGAATATACCTATTGTTCAAGCGTGCTGGAGTAATCGGCGGCGAAGTACAAGATGCGGAATTAATTGAGGCGTGAGCATGAATAAAACTCCACCTCTGGTGTGGGGGCTATTAGTTGCAGGAGTTCTTGGTGTCTCTTCAGCAGGCGCTATTCTATCTCATGTTGATTCAATTCCACCCCTGATGCGTGCATCTTGGCGCCTTCAAATCACAGTCTTGATGTTATTGCCATTTGCCATATGGCAGTATCGTGAGATGGACTTAGTAACTAGAAGTCGCTTAACTGAAAAGAAAACATTGCTGATAATTCTCGGTTCAGGAGTTGCTCTAGCCGCTCACTTTGGTACATGGGTCACTTCACTTGACCACACCTCATTAGCACATTCACTATTATTTGTTACAAGCCACCCAATCATCATTGTAATAGGAACTGCATTATTGGTGCGTAGACCGCACAAATTGGAAACAATCGGTGCATTGATTGGATTATTCGGTGCAGCAATTACCCTTCTTGATGCTAAAAATGATGGCAATGTCACATTGTGGGGAGACATGCTTGCTTTTGCTGGCGCGGTAACTGTAGTTGGATACATAGTGGCTGGGAGAATACTCCGTGAATGGATGCCTGTGTTTGTTTATGCAGTCCCTGTAACTTTCATTGGTGGTATTCTTTTAATTCCCATTTCAATTCTTATGGGTGAAGAGACATCAGCGCTGGGATGGATTGAATCCGACC
>PALS01000004.1 GCA_002706615.1 Methanobacteriota archaeon | reverse complement strand
CAGAGTTACTAATTCTCAAGAAGAATGGCAAAAATTCTCTTAATATTATACCCGAATTACCAAGCTCAATCTAATTGTATTGAACAAATCGATAAAACAACTGTTTATATCGCTAATCGATTGACTTAGGCTGTTGCAACCATATTAACAGCATGAGGGGGATACCGCTATTACTCTTAGATTCCAGAAACTAACTATGCGAACTTGCAGTGTAGTCCTATTACTACTGCTGAGTGGCATATTTCCATTTGTTTCTGCGCTAGAAGAGCCTGTCCTAAAGGACATAGGAGCACCACTTAGTGAAAATCCTGAGGATGCTCCAATTACCTATTCTTATTCACCTGCAGTAAGAGCCTCCTTTGCTAGAGCAAGTGATATTTCACAATATTCTGACATAGAATTGGCAAGCGCAACCCAATGGGTTGCAGTAAGTTCTCAACCTATAGGAAAAGAGTCAAACTTGCTCGCTAATGCTTGGATTATAGATATTAGTTGGCAGCAAGCACCAGGTTATTTTGCTGATTTACAGGCAAAAGGAATCGTCGAAACAGCATATCCCTTGGTATCCAAGGAAGTGACTCCTCGCTGGACTCCTAATGACCCATACTTCTCTGATCAATGGCATCTTGAAAACACGGGCCAAACCGGTAGTAATGCAAACGAAGACGTCAATATCACTGGAGCTTGGAATTCTTACAAAGGCACAGGCGTGGTAATTGGTATTGTAGACGATGGATTAGACTGGAATCATCCTGATTTGGATGATTATTATGAGAGTAGTTTAGATTATGATTTCTGTAGTAATGATAATGACCCAACCCCTTCGAGTTTTGATGGTCATGGGACCTCTGCTGCGGGTGTAGCAGCCTCAGTAGGTGGTAACTCACTTGGAACAACTGGAGCAGCTCCAGGTGCTGGACTGGCAGGATTAGAATTGATCTCATGTAGCCTTTCAGATTCAAGAGAAGGCGATGCACTAAGTCATGAGCAGCAATCTATTGACATCTATTCAAATTCATGGGGTCCTTCAGATGATGGTGAAACTCTGAAAGGTCCAGGTCCACTGATGCTAGCAGCATTTGAATCAGACATAAATCAGGGAAGAGGTGGTTTAGGAAACATCATTACATGGGCAGCAGGTAATGGCCTAGATGATGATGACAATTCCAATTATGATGGCTATGCTAACAGTAGATACACTATTGCAGTGACCGCAGTAACTCACAATGGCGACCAATCTTACTATGCAGAACCGGGGGCAAATATCCTAGTTGCAGCACCATCTGATGGAGATGGAGAAGGNATCACCACTACCGACATAGAAGGCTCAGGCGGTTATTCCTCTGGAGATTATACCAATGGCTTTGGAGGAACATCTTCAGCAACACCNCTTGTTTCAGGNGTTATTGCATTGATGTTGGAAGCAAATGAAAATCTTACTTGGCGTGATGTACAACATATCATAGTNCACACCTCTCGTCAAAANGATGCAAGTGATTCTTCATGGAACACAAATGGTGCTGGCCATGATGTCAGTCACAAATATGGCTATGGGGTAATAGATGCAGGAGCAGCGGTTGCTTTAGCAGAGAACTGGACTACAGTAGGTTCAGAATTTAATACAACATCAGGGTTCATTTCCATCAATCAAGCAATTCCGGATAATACCAATACTCCTGTAACAGATACTGTTACCATTTCTGATTCATTACAAATTGAATCTGTAGAGATTATTGTGGATATCGACCATACCTATCGCTCGGACTTAGAAATCATTCTAACAAGCCCTTCAGGTACCGAGAGTATTCTTTCAGAAAAGCATTCAGATAGCAATAATGACTATTCTGACTGGATGTTTGGTTCTGTGCACCATTGGGATGAAATCAGCAGTGGTGATTGGACTATTTCGGTTGAGGACCAAGGAAATAATGATGCGGGTACATTCAATGATTGGGAATTAATCATCCATGGAACTATTGTCAACCTTGACAGTGATAATGATGGTATTAGTGATGAAAACGAGACCGATGTTTACGGTACAGATCCCTATGATGCGGATACTGATAACGATGGACTGAGTGATTTTGTCGAAATATTTGAGGTAGGAACCAATGCTACAGATTCTGATACTGATGATGATTGGTTGATGGATGGAACAGAAGTAAATGTCAACGGCACAGATCCTTTTGACAATGATACAGATGATGATGGTTTGTTAGATGGACTGGAAGTTAAAGATTACAACACAAATCCTTTGGTTGCAGACCCAGATGACGATTTAGATACCTATTACTGGTTCCAAGATTGTAATGACTCTGATCCATCTATTTATCCAACCGCACCTGAATTACTCAATGGTATAGATGATGATTGTGATAATCAATGGGATGAAGGATTCAATGATACCGATACAGATATGGATAACTTGTCAGATTATTCTGAATACCATGCTTATGCCACAAATACCTCTAACCCAGACACAGATGGAGATTTACTCAGTGATGGAGATGAAGTACTGATTTACTTCACCGACCCACTTGTCAAAGATAATGATTCGGATATGGATGGTTGGTATTGGTTTGAAGACTGTAACGATACAGACCCAATGATAAATCCAGATATGATTGAAAGTTTGGATGGAATAGACAATAATTGTCGAGATGGAGCTGATGAAGACTTTATTGGCGTAGATTCAGATATGGATGGTTTACTAGATCTAGATGAGTATTACAATACGTCCACCGACCCATTTGACCCCGATAGTGACGCTGATGGTCTATTGGATGGATTGGAAATAAATCTGACAACAAATCCACTTGATGAAGATAGTGATGATGATGGTCTTCTTGACGGTGTAGAAGTCAATCAAACATTCACAGACCCTTTGGTTCCTGATTTTGATAGCGATGGCGATGGATTTAGATGGTTCCAAGAATGTGATGATACCAATTCTGAGATTTATCCAGGAGCGGATGAGCAATGGAATGGTTTAGATGATGATTGTGATGAGGAAATAGATGAAGAAATTTCTAGATTGAGTTACATTCAATCATCACCTATCGAATCAAATATTATTCTAAATGCTACATCAGATGCACTTTCTTTGACTCTAACAACTTCCTTGAGTGATAGTCAACTTGCAAATCTAAACATCACTACTACTTGGTATCGTAATGGAACGATTGTTAGTAATAATGATATTTTCAATGAAGAGCCATGGGATTGTGAAATCGAACAAACCCTGGAATTAGGAGTTGTACTTTGTAATCATACAGGAGTTATAGGGCCATGGATTATATCTGCATCTTTATCTGATGGCAAGCAAGATATTTTCGTCACATGGTATGTCAGTTACGAGGTATGGCATCCTAGTGAAGAAGTAGAACCCGAATTATCTGAAGAGGAAATAAATGATGAAACCAGCGAGTTNNAATTTAGTGGTAGAAACGCGATTATTTTGTCGATGGTTGTTCTCATTACAATACTATTACTTGTACTGCTAATGCAGAAACGCAATCCACCAAAGCCATCGCAATCGGATTTTTCTAATCCGCGGTATGAACAAATGTGGGATAAAGGATACCAATCTGTACCTTCAGCACCTTCTCTTCCTCCNCCTAGTAATTCATTTTAGCACAATTTTCNCTTCATTGTAATTATTTTATTTGGGCGGAGTCCTCATATACGGGTTGTTGGTCGCCGAACTGTTCACCATGAAGCGAGGTTCTCGGGCTTGGAAAAAGGCTGGTCAGCAGCGATGGAAATGGCGTAAGAAAAAACTACGCCGTAGAAAGCGCGCTCGCCGTCAAGCCAAGCAGTGATTTTGCTTGTGATTTACAAGGGGAGTATAGTATAACCTGGTAGTATAGCTGGCTCCAGTTGCACGGGAATGACGAGTGGTATGTTCTGACAGATGATGATCAACTGGAAGACCGACCCGTGAATTTCCCGCCACCAGCCGTACACACAACAATACAGTGGCGGAACAGAAGATACCAGCCGGTCGGGGTTCAAATCCCTGTGCTCCCACCTTANTCGTAATTTTTTTTTGAACTATCCACCATTAANTTGATGATGGTCGCGCTCCCGATTACAATTAGTGAGGGACATGCGTGCACATTTTGCTCTAATTTGTTTGGTTCTTTTCTTTGCTCCATTAACCGGATCACTTTCACANCCTGAACAATCTGAATCACAGTGGTCATCTGTAATTCCTACAATGACTCCAGTAGTCCACCAAGAAGTAGACTGGTGGGATTATACTACAATGGATTCCAATAGAAATGCAATTCATGATTCACTTGAAACATTGCAAGGACCAGNNGGAATCGGACTTTCNTATGGTAGAGATGTCACCGANTTAGATACNCAATTACTCGAGTCACTAGGATATGAGATTAGAGATGTAATAGAAGCAGTCGATGCTGTATTNCTTGGAATAATTGATTCTTCGNATGTTTGGAATTTATCACAACTTGATGGAGTTGTAATGGTTGAAAGATATGGCCAAATTATTCTTTATGGCGATATTCAAACTCCCAATATACTTGCAGAGCAATCAGACGTCTATCCTCATACAGCATGGAATCATTCTGAAACCCTTGGTCTTGGAGTTAATATTGCAATGGTAGACACGGGTGTTGACAATGAACATCCAGGATTAAATGAGAAATTTGTTGCTGGATATGATGCTGTATGTTATCTTCACACCGACCCATCATGTATATTGTCAGGTGCACGAGAAACCGATGGTTCATTTGATCCAGATGATGGCAATCAGCATGGTACAGCATGCATGGGCATGGCTAGTGCTACAGGATTAGACTCCAATGGTGAACAAACAGGATTCGAAGGAAGCGCTCCAAATGCTAGTTTAATCGATGTCAGAATTGGAACCGACGCGGGGGCTGGTCCATTCGAAAACTATCTGATTCCTCAGGAATTTTACGAATCAGCAATGAATGGTATTCAATGGATTATTGACAACAAAGATACCGCATGGCCAGGAGTGGATGAAAGCCTCTATGGCATCGACATACTTTCTCTTTCTTGGGGAATTACAAGTCACGAAACCGGTGGTAGTGATGGTGAAGACATGCATTCACGTATCCTCAATGAAGCGACTTTAGCTGGCGTTACAGTAAGTGTGGCGGCTGGAAATGATGGTCCATCCAATGATGGATTATCTGGAATGGGTTCATCCTCTCTTTCCATAACTGTCGGTGCAACCGATGACATGAATACTATCGAGCGAGATGATGACGATATTGCTTCTTATTCTAGCAGAGGGCCAAGAAGGGATAATGGCGATTCTAATCCAATCAATGAAATGAAGCCAGACGTTACTGCATCTGGTTCAAATATTATCCAAGCCGAAGCTTGTGTTACTACAGGTGGATGTAATAATTTAATCAATGGCGATGCTGCTGATAATGGCTACACTGGAAGAGGTTCTGGAACCTCTTATGCCACTCCTGCAGTAAGTGGAATAATCGCTTTGATGATAGAAGTTAATCCCGAGTTAGAACCCCTTGCGATAAGAGAGATTTTGCGTAGTACATCGACCAGAATGGGTGAGGCATCACAGCCTGAACACGATCCTTTTTGGAACGAAGATTTCGGGTGGGGATTGGTACACGGCCATGATGCTGTTTGGACTTCACTTTACCTCAATGAAATCAATATGACTACTTCTGATATGAATCTTGATTTGCAAGTTCATCTTCTACCTAATAATTCGACCTCAGATGAAGGAGGAGTGAATATTTACAATGGAATAGCTTGGAGTCGAGGCGATGTCCTTGAAACTATAGAATTCTCAGTAGATGGTGGTTCCACTTGGGAAGAGGTGTATTATGAGCCNGTTAACGGTACTCTTTCCACTTACGAATCATTCGAATTCTCATTTAGCGTTAATTTAGATACATTACCAGCAGGATACAATATGATAATCGTTAGGGGTGTAGATTCTAGTGGTGCTTCATCGATGATAGATTGGGATTCAGTGATGGGTGGCGGCCAGATGATGACTCTTAGTGATGCTAGTTCCCTTGGTAGAGTACTATTCCTTTCTGTAGTTGGTTTGGCAGTCGCAATCTTTGGAGTTTGGGTCTTTGTTAATCAAAGAGTAACCGAGCCTTTCGCTCTAATAGTTCCTCCAGAAGGAACCGAAGAAATCCCTCTTGCAATCGAAGACGGAATCTTAGATGCTGAGATAATTTAAGATGATTAGATAACCGCATCTTGAAAAGTAGCCAGCCTCTCAGCGCGTCATGCGTCACTTCTCGAAGAGGGCAACCGACATCCAACCTACCGGCGTTCGTAAGATGTTTGATATGGCGGGNGNTGATGTAATTTCTTTTGGTTTAGGCGAACCTGACTTCCANCCACCAGAGGTTGCTATCGATGCTATGCATCAAGCAATGAAAGACGGGCATAACAAGTACACCACNACAGCAGGTTTGCCAGCACTACGTTCACATATCGCTAATTCTTGGTCAAAAAATTGTCCAGGATTAGATGAATCAAATGTTTGTATGACAATGAGTGGTACCAATGCTCTGCTGAACATTTTTGCGAGCCTAGTCGACCCTGGCAAAAACGTATTACTTCCTGAACCATATTTTCCACTTTATGGACCGGATGTGGGATTATGGGGTGGTGAACCTCGATTTTATGAATGCTTATTTGAAAACGAATTTGTTCCAACAATAGAGCATCTTGAGAGTTTGGTTGATGATGATACGGTTGCAATTCTTTACAACTTCCCATCTAACCCAACCGGAGCTACGATCACTACTGAACAGAGAGATGCATTATTACAATTCGCTCAAAAACACGACCTTTGGTTAATCACCGATGAGGTATATGACCGAATTGTATTCGATGGTGAGCATGTTTCTTTTGTTGGAACCGATAATGATAGAGTTATTCTAATCAATTCCTTTTCCAAGACTTTTGCTATGACCGGTTGGAGAATNGGATATATCATGTCTGCAAATAAAGAAGCGATGTCACAGATGATAAAAATTCAATATTACATTACTGCTTGTTCTAATGATGCTATGCAATATGCGGTTCTTGCTGCATTTGAGAAAGCCAATGATTACCCNGAATTGATGTGTAAAGAATTCAAAGCAAGAAGAGATTTGATTTGTCAAAGACTCAATTCTATGCCAGGTGTTCAATGCCATGTTCCAGAAGGTGCGTTCTATGTTTTCCCGAAGGTAGATGTTCCGGGGATGAATAGTGAAGATGTGGCTATTGAATTACTCAAGGGCGGGGTATTATGCTCTCCTGGTAGTGCTTTTGGAGCATCAGGAGAGGGTCACTTAAGATTCGCATATACTATCTCAAGAGAAGATATTTCCAGAGGAATGGACAAGACCGAAGCCGTTCTGCGACGGTTACGGGGAGAGTGAAATGTGGGACATCATACTGAACTTTTCACTGGGTTTGGTATTTGCTCATCTCTCGATAAGAATTCCACTTCTAACATTCCCTAGAATGAAATCATGGAATACTCAATTCCCTCCTCATCCTGAACCGATACTCGTNGATGGGCAATTATTGCGCCGTGTATTNGATATGCGTAATTTCCATTGGCTAGGGATTCTTTTTGCAATAATACCGCTAGGTTTTGGTTGGATGAGTTTGAAATATGGAAATGCACCCTTAGGTTTCGGAATGTGGATTTCATCAGGATGGGCCATAGTTTCCCGACTAACCTCGGCAATTGATGTTGATGGTCCGCCTTGGTCCAAAGATTTGGCAATGCGACTTCAAATTGTCAGAAATGAAGCGGATTCAGAAAAATCATGTTGCGCTTTTCCTGTGCCATTATGGGAGGTAATGTCGGTTAGATGTAATGCGTGTGGTAAAGTCTTGCTTGCTGAATCAAGACCTGATCTTGGCCGACCTCGCTCAGATGGATGGATAAAGGGTTTCTTCAGATTATTGTTGACAGATGGAAGACCTATCGTTTCACCTAGTTCCGAAGAGGAATAATCAGTCGAACATACTACCTAGGCCTTCAAATTCGGAGGTTTCAGATTCGTTAGAATCTCCACCTAAATCTAGGTCAGACGCTACAGAATTAACTTCGGCAGCATTATCCACAAATGAAAATACTTCACCGGTAGATTCTACACTTTTCATTCCACCTTCAACTACCTGAGGTGCAGAATTTGCTGCCGCAACAGCGGTATTTGCCGCAACATTTGCTTTGGACGCAACTCCGCTAGCAGCTGCTGCTGCAACTCCAATCCCTACTCCAATCGCAGTGCCTGCAACAGCCCCAACAATTCTTCCACTTGCTACAAATGCTCCGCCATCACCTTCTTCTTCTACGGTTTTGATTGGTATTTCATCTCCTATTCGCATCCATTCTGGAGGTGTGCTAGAACCCCCTCCTAGTACAGCAAGAGTGGTGAATGCTGCTAATGGCATAACGGCAAGTGCTGTTAGCAAATCAAGGAATGATGTTTCAGGAACATTTCCGATATTGAATGATCCTTCCATCAAACTTTGTTCAATCTGTAAGTGTTGAGTTACATCAGTACCCATCCATGACAATACGATTACACTCGCTAATCTTCCCATCAACCAGAGAACTAGAATTGGGGCTAGCCATGATAATTTGGTCATAGAAACCAGCCAACGTCTAGTAAATGCTGCAATTGTGATATGCTTTCGAGCAAATTTTGGAAACACTCTCATAACAAATAGCAAAATAACGAGATAGCATGCTAAAGCGACCTCTAATCTACGATTTTCTCTNATCCAGACATCTGGAATAAAAATTATCACGGATAATGGTACAATTACCAAGAGTAATTGAAACGGNATAGCCAGAAGGACTAATCCTCCGTGAGTTGAAAGTAAACTNTGNCCCTTTTCTCTTCGGTCGCTAACCATCANCATCATTTTTGCATGTGGTGATTTAGCATGATTTCTTCTAGCATTTCTCANTGTTGCAGCATCCCTCTTATTGCGAGAAAGCCCCATAGCNGAACGCCAACCTCCTTTTTCTATAATCGAAAGAGGGGTGAAGCCACCGCTCATGAGTGCCAACAAAAGCGCCAGCATCCCATATGCTAGCGACGCAGCAACAATCCAAGGGATCATATCTGCTTGAAACGACATTGTGAAATTTTCATTACCGAATTGAAAATCAAAGAGATATGTTATCGAGAATGCTGCAAAGGGNGTCAGAAAAATNTGACAGAAAACCACACCGGTTAGCCAAATACGAGCGGTTAACGGACTTTTGTTAGCCAACCCACTCATAGTAACCCCCAAACCCTTGCTCTCTCAAAGGTTGCCCCTCGAAAATGGTCTGAAGTGCCGATTGCAAAGGTTACNNGATTTTGCCAAACCTTGTCCCCTACGGGGACATAAGACGATGACATTCATATGCTCGTCGTTGTTCGCATACCTGTTGATGACATGCGTAGAACAGTTCCTTACCTCTTTGTTTCCATCCTTATTTTNCAGACCTTGATGTATGCTGTAGCACCAAATGCTGCCGCCGTTTCTGGTCGAGGTGGGAGTAGCGATGACTACTTTGTAACAAGTATCGATGTTCAAAATGCCACCGCTACAAATACTTGGATTCAACCAGATGGTAGCGCAGTAACCTATATTGCCGAAGGTGATGAAGTTGATATCGCTGTTGAAGTCAAGAGAGGAGGAGGTGCCCTTCAAGGTTCAAATGCTACAGTATTAGTAGAGATGGTCCACCCGATAGGTTTCATTTTGAATAGTACTTCATGGGTTACAACTGATATGCTTGGTGGCCAATCCTACACAGATACCTACACTTGGACCGCATCAATTGCTCATTCACATCTAAATGTTACAACCAATGAATTATCCGGTGGAGTAATTATTAGGGCAACTGTGACTAACCAATATGATGATAGAAACGAAAATGATGTATTTGAATCACAATTACCGATTGCAATTTCGCAAGATGCAATGGAAGCGGGTGGAGATCCAAGGGATACTTCTGTTGTAACACCGGTTGGAATGAAAACTTTCTATGGCGGCGAATATCCTCCAGAGGGTGGTTCAGCTACAGGATATGGTATCTGGCAAAAGGATACTTCTGGAACTTCGGCTAATGGCGATGCTCACTGGCGACACTCTAATTCGGGAGCAGACTATCCATCAGGATCTCACAGTAGATTGATTTACGGATTCAAGAGTTCCTCCACCCAGTGTGGTTATGGTGCATTTTTGGATGGTAAATTATCTGAGGCATACTTCCAATACATGTGTCATCAGCAACTAATTTCTGCAGCATATGTATCAGTACAGATGAATGTACAAACTTGGGGAGTACTTGGAGCAGGTGACTATGTGGCATTAGAATTGTGGAGAGGAAATGGTGCACCATCAAGTACTATCTCGCATAATTTCAGTGAACACACTCCCGGTACAGGCCAGGACCAATGGACAAACATCACTTGGGACCCTACCGAAATCCTAGGCGGGCACACATGGTCCTATGGAATCTTATTCCATTCAGATACATCTGGTGCAGCATCAGGAATGCACGTCGATGATTTCGTGATGTTTGGTATTTCTAAGGAATCCGAGTATACATTGGATATTGATTGTGATAATCCAACAAGTGGATATACAACCCCTCCTAATACGATAGTTCCATTGCATTGCGAGGTTACAAACAATGGATACATGCCTGCTTCTGTAAGACTTCAGTCTAATATTTCCAATGAGTCATGGATGAATCCTAGCCTACCTATGATTCGTATAGATGTTCCAAATTCAAATAATCATGGAGTAAATGTGCTAGTACCTGCAATACCTGCTGGAAATACTACTGATATGTGGATCAATCTTTCAGTTCCAGCCGGAGCAGATGTTCAACAACAAGTTTGGCAAGTGTGGTGGGAAGATGCAGGTGGTACTCAATTGGGTGAACTTGGAAGGATAACTTCCGATATTGCAATCACAGAACAATACGGAGTGAACCTTGCATCTAACGCTCCTCTAGTGGCAGATACTCTTGGACCAAGTGAGAGTGGAGATATACCATTCCGATTACAAAACTCAGGAAATAGAGAAGCAGGTTTAACGGTCACATCCAGTTTCCAAGGTGATGGTTGGGTTTCATTTGTAACAGATTTGAATGGAACGATAGTGCAGATGCCAATACCTCTTGAGAAAGGAGAGATGGTCGATTTATTGCTAAACGTCACTGCGCCTGCAGAGGCATCTCCTGGAGAGGTTCCTTTCACCCTTAGAGCGGTTTGTCCTACATGTGGTCAAGCATTATTCGGAGTAGACGTAATCTCAAAGAAGATCGATGTTCCAACCATTCGAGAAATAGATATGATCGCTGATACATTAGAAATTGTTGCCCCTGCTAACGGGCAAGCTCAAATCGTCTATATCGATGTTCTAAACCTTGGTAATGATGATGAGCAATATTCACTATCTCTTACTCAATCAAACTGGAAATTAGAAGCCTATCTTTCAGTCAATGAGACGCCTATGTTAGACGCTTGGGATGGAGAGACTTCTATTGCTCTCAATTTGCCTATGCCTGTAGGTCTGGTGCCCGGTCTATATACTGCAAGAATAACTGCGAATAGCCTNGATGACACGCTGGTNAGTAAGCAATTGACAATCAATATTGAGGTTACNGATACNTCTGCTGTAAATGTATCAGATCAATTTACAGATCAGTCATTTGTACCAGGAGATTCTGCTGAACAATCTATGCGCTTTGAAGTTAGAAATGATGGCAATCAAGCAGATAGATTTGTTATGTCATTAGACATACCTGAAGGGATGAATGCTAGATTTACTCAATTGATGGATAATACAACTCCATTATTAGAGCCTCAGACTTCTCATAACGTTACAGTCACATTTACATTTGATAATGATACTGCAGGGCAGATCTACCTCAAGGTAATAGCGACAAGTGTGAATGACGANACAGTATCAAATTCCGGTCGTTGCAAATATACAGTAGGNNCACAGAATCTGTTAAGAATTATTTCAAATGAACCAATTTTGATAACTGAAGAAGGAAAATATGAGGTGACAGTTCGTGTGCGAAACCAGCACATTGCAGGTCAATCAGTTTCAGTTTCAGTCGATCAAGGTGAGACTAACAAATGGTTCAGTGCAGACCCCGCTTCATTGGATAGAGAGTTCTGGCTGAATGTTGAAGATGAAAGAGAAGTAACAATTATCTTTGAAATAGAAGCATCTAGTTTGTATAATCTTGAAGAAGATTTCTTAGAAACTTCAGTTACTGTATGGGCTCGCTCTAATACGGTTTCAGATGCAGCATCTTTGGAGTTGGTAGTGAATCTACAAAAGACTAGTGTTACCGAGGCATTAGATGAAGAAGCAGAATCTTCTGCTTCTGATTTCGATTGGGTTGGAATCTCTACTTGGGTTGTTGGTGGATTGCTAATTGCCGTATTATTTGGAATTCTNCTCGTAGTACTGAACGGTGGCGAGGAAGAAGAGGAGCAAGTATGGGGTGGAGATGGATATGAAGACAGTATCTCTGCCACTTACGGAGCTGTTGCTGCTGCNCCTACTATAGGNGCTGCAGGAATGGTAGAGCCNCAAAAGATAGTTCCCGAAATATCCCCTCCATCAGGACCAGCCCCCCANCCAGTAGTATCTAGTGGACCACCACTGCCTGCTGGAGGACTTCCAGAAGGTTGGACTATGGAACAATGGGGACACTATGGTCAGCAATGGCTTGACAATCAAAAGTGATTTTGTTTACAACGATGGGTTGAAAGCATCCTCCCCGTGCGATGTGCTACTGAGGAATTGAAATGTACGGAAACGGACAAGCACCCATCTTCATCTTGAAAGAAGGAACTCAAAGAACTCGAGGCCGTAGTGCCCAATCAAATAACATCGCTGCTGCTAAGGCNGTTGCTGATGCTGTAAGAAGCACTCTGGGTCCTAAAGGAATGGACAAAATGCTAGTAGATAGTATGGGTGATGTAGTAATCACAAATGATGGTGCTACAATTCTAAAGGAGATGGATATCGAACATCCTGCTGCTAANATGATTATTGAAGTAGCTAAAACTCAAGAGCAACATTGCTTTGATGGAACTACTACTGCAGTAGTCTTATCCGGTGAATTATTGAAGCGTTCTGAAGACCTTATCGAACAGAATGTACATCCAACTGTAATTTGTGAAGGATTTAGATTAGCGGCTGAGAAAGCGGTTGAGTGTTTAGAAACCCATGGAATTTCAACCCAGGGNGATGATNCGGTATTNACNGAGGTCGCTAAAACTGCGTTAACAGGAAAATCAGCAGGAGCNGTCAAGTCATTCTTAGCAGATATCTGTGTGAGAGCAGTGAATTCTGTTGGTGAAATAGATGGTGACGATAGATTGGTAGACCTTTCTGATATCAAGGTCGAAAAGCGTCAAGGTGGTTCTATCAAAGACAGTACTTTGGTAGATGGAATTATTCTTGATAAAGAAAGAGTTCACGCTGGAATGCCTCGTTCAGTTTCAAATGCAAAAATTGCATTGATCAATAGTGCAATAGAAGTCAAGAAGACAGAGGTTGATGCAAAGATCCAAATCACAGATCCGACAATGTTAGCGGCATTCTTAGAAGAAGAAGAAGGATACATCAGAGGCTTAGTCGAAAAGATTCAGGCTAGTGGTGCAAATACTGTNGTNTGCCAAAAAGGAATAGATGACCTTGCTCAACATTACATGTCAAAGGCAGGTATTTTTGCTATTCGTCGNGCTAAGAAGAGCGATATGGAAGCATTATCTAAGGCTACAGATGGCAGAATAGTCACCAATATCGANGACCTTTCATCCAATGATTTGGGAGCTGCTGCAAAAGTGGAAGAGAGGAAGATTGGAGAGTCNGATATGACTTTCATCACAGGNTGNAATGAAGCAAAATCGGTATCGGTATTGCTTCGAGGTGGAACAGAACACGTAGTAGATGAAATTCGCAGAGCTTTNGATGATGCGGTTGGAGTTGTTTCAGTAGCATGGGAAGATGGTGCTGTTTTGACAGGTGGAGGAAGTGTNCTCGCTTCTCTTTCACGTGATTTGCGTGCATATGCNGAATCGGTNGGNGGACGTGAACAAATGGCNATCGAGGCATTTGCAACCGCGCTTGAAATCGTNCCTAGAACACTTGCCGAAAATGCTGGATTAGACCCNGTTACAACAATAATCGAATTAAGAAAAGCACATGCTGATGGTAAGAAGTTTTCAGGAATAAATGTAGAGGATGGCGGCGTGATGGATATGCGTGCAGCAAACGTTTTGGAGCCGCAAAGAGTGGTTGAGCAAGCTATACAATCTGCCACTGAAACCGCAATAATGATTCTANGAATTGACGATGTCATTTCATCAAAAGGTGGAGCCGGTGGCGACATGATGGGTGGAATGGANGATTTCCAAATGTGATGTCGTAATTTCAAGATTAGAACTTCTCTCCCTACGGGAGAGCCTAACCTTCAAAGNCTAGTCCCCNGTCGAACAGATTACCCAGACTGGGTATTAGGTGATGTCTTGCCAGTTATTTCCAAGGTTTGGATAGAAGATGATTGTATCACATGTGATGCATGTTCTGATATTCTTCCAGAGGTTTTTGATGTAACTGACGACTCTAGTTTCATTATTGCTGCAGTCCGAGAAGATGGTAATTTCGATAGAAATCTATCTCATTCACCAATAAAATCAGAATTNCGTGCAGAATATTCTGACATAATNGAAGAAGCGGCAGATGCATGCCCAGTAGAGATCATCAAATTCGAATANGAATCAGCAGNNACTGAAGAAGTAACTGTAGAAGAAGCGCCTGCTGCTGCTATAGCAACTGAAGCACCACCGGCTGCTGTAGCAATGGTTGAAGGTGCTGATGATGGNGTACTTGGGGCTCTTTTATCAGGCGACCGTTCATTGACAATCCTCTACGGTTCTCAAACTGGAAATGCAGCATCTCTGGCAGAGAAAACAGCAAAGATGGCGACATCCTATGGATTAGAACCAACAGTTGTAGATATGGATGACTTTGACCAATCAAACCTGTCATCGNTAAAGCGCCTACTAATCATTACCTCAACATGGGGTGAAGGAGAGATGCCAGATAATGCTGAAGCATTATGGCAAGCGACATGTAATTCTAGTCCTAAGCTTCCAGAATTGCATTATTCGGTATGCGCCATAGGCGATACAGCATACGATGAATTCTGTAAAGCAGGTGTGGATTGGAATGACAAATTAGCTGAATTAGGAGCTTCTACAATTCATGATATTAAATTGTGTGATGTTGATTTTGAACCTCCTTGGTTGGAGTGGGTCAAAGAAGCCCTTCCTAAGATTGCTTGTGTNGATTCAAGCGGNGTTTTCCAAGAAGATCTTCTAGAGCAAATGCGNTCATATGGCGCAGGAGACGAAGAAGTTGCAGACGATGGCGACTTTACACCAGGAACAATCGTTCTCCCTGAAATGTCAATAACAATGAAAATTTTCCGTTACGACCCAATAAAGGCACAATCTGGATATGATGTCGTAGCATGCGTTCTACCAGGTCATGCAACCGTTCTCGATGCGCTTTCAACAGTACAGCGGGAAATAGATGGTTCACTCACATTTAGGAGAAGTGGAGTTGCAGGTACCAATCATCTAACAGGAGTTAGAGCAAATAAGCAAGTAGTCGCATCAGATATGGTTAGAATTTCTGATTTAGTTTCCGATGGGGATGAATTAACAATCGAGCCACTACCAGGATATGAAGTTGTCAAAGACCTCATGGTTTCCTATGACCGATTCGACCGTAACCGTGCTCAATCTAAGCCTTGGTTAGTGGCAGACCCTCGCCAAGGTGAGAGGCTTACAAGTGGCGCTGCTATGGGAGTAATGGAATCAGCAAAGGCTACAGAATTACACTGTCTTGCAGACGTAGGAAGTCTACAAATGGTCAATGCTATGTCAGATACCTATCAGATCGACGATGAATATCACGGACCGGGTTTGGGATTACAACGTTGGGTTCGGTCACAAGACCCACGTTCTAGCGAAAAGCATGTCAAGAGCATGTATGATTTGATGCAAGGAAAGGGTGGAATCTGGAATGAAGCAGATATTTCTTCAATCTATCGTCATGGTATAGACGGGGCACAAGCTGCAGATGCAATGTATGCTGCACGTGCAAGATTACTTTCAGAATACAAATTCGCTGGAAAGACCGGAAGAATGGTACGTTCTTATTCAAGATCTGTTAAGATGTCTGGTAATGTTAACGAAACCACGCTATATCGACAAGTTCTGGGCCCACTGGGCCTTGGCTCCAATATCATGAATGGAGTTTCTTTGAGAATGATGCTTGGATTTACTCGTAACGGAGGTCCACTAATGCGTAATTTCCAAGGAATGCTAGTTCCTCCAGCAGGAATTGGTAAGATTCCTGATATGTTCAATTCCAAAGTTCATAACCATCACGAGGTTGTTGCAATCTTCAATGAACTAGACCCGAGATTCTGAGTTGAGATTATGGTAAAATATTCTTATTATCCCGGAAATGTCGCTCGTCAATCATCAAGAGAGATTGAAGATACAATTCAACCTCTTGCCCGAACTCTGGGAATCGAATTGATAGAAATCGTTGGCTATAATGGCGATGGGGGCAATATCATCAAGCAAGGTAACAAAGAATTACAACTTGCATTGAATGCTAGAAATTTAGCACTAGCTCAAAAGAATGGACATGAAATTATCACAGCATGCGCATCTGCTCAAGGAATCTTGCACGAATCACTTTCAACATTCCAAAATGACCCAATAGCTCTGGCCAATGCTAACAGAGTACTACAGGGTACAACCGGTATGGTTCTAGACCCTGAAGATATGAAAACCAATCATCTTCTTCATGTTTTAGTAGATGAAATCGGATTGGACAAAATCGAGGCAGCAGTAGTAAATCCTCTAGATTTGGATATAGCATGCTACTACGGCCCACATATGCAACGTAAAGGCGCATGTGGTGGAGACGATGTTTGGAATCCAAATTATATGGAGAAATTAATAACAGCATTAGGCGGAAGGCCAATTGAATATTCATCAAAAACAATGAGTGTAGGTAACCCCTCACTATTGACACTGGGTCCAAGTGTGATGAAGATGACAGCGAAAGTTCTCAATGACGCAAAGAAGGCCGGTGCCAACATAATAGTCAGTGCATGTTCTCTTTCACATTCAAATCTTGATTCCTATCAAGGAAAGGCTGGCAGAGTTGCTAAGAAGGATACCTCGATTCCAGCGGTTAATCTAACCGAAATAATCGCCTTCGCTCTAGGTCATCATGTTGACCGTTTCGCTCAATTAAAGACTAGAGCACTGATAATTGGTAGTTAATCATCCGTGCAGGAATTTGTGCAAGTCCTTGGCTTGTATAGATGAAACGCCTTCAATTTCTGCCATTTTTTCAACACTCATTTGACAAAGTCCATTGATATCGCCAGCTTCTAACATAATTTTCTGAGCGGTAATTGGACCTATGCCAGGTAAATTGGCCAATATTTTACATCTTAATGCTAAAACCTCTTTTTCCCACCTTTTAGCCAGAGGCTTCTCTTTTTCAGAACCGCTAATTATTCCCAATAATTCAGCAGCAGCAGCATCGATAGCTGCTTTTTCCGGTTCTATGGCTTTGCGTCGGCTATGTCCGATTAGGAGATCGGTAATCCTCGATTCTCTTTTTGCTGCAATTGAAATAAATCTAGCAGTCGCTTCAATAGAACCAGTCATTAATACTGGTAAGCCTAAATCTAGAGTAATGCATGCCATCGCTCCTTGAACCGCATTCGGATGAACACGTTCTGTTTCGTTGGATTCTATGATCAGTAAAGGCCTAGGAGCAGCACTTAGCATCCTTTTTGCCTGATTTATTAGCCTCCCATCTATCAAAGAATCTACCAAATCTCTTGCACTTTTTCGTTCGATGATAATCCGGTCAGAGATTCTGACATCTCCAATTGCAAGATGCTCTAAACTAACCTCGTGACCATGCAATTTCAACATTGCAGGTAATGTAGAATTCGCTTCTCTATGGTCGACTGCAATCATTGTGTTGGTAGATTGTTCAATACTTAGAGAATCAATTTCTGTTTGGGCAGCAGAAACTGCCGATAATTCTTCATCACGCGATTTAGCCTCGGTGCCATCCAGTACTGGAGCCCACCACTTACCACCTTCTTGTACTTCAATCGGTTTTGAAAAGTCGCTTAGAGAGCGTTGAGCCTTTGGCTTATTACTCAATTCTACCTGTTTCTTTTCAGATTTAACAGTCACCTTCTCCTCTAACTTTGGTTTTTCAGGTTCTCGATAAAGTCGTTCTTTCTCTTCTTGAATAAATACTTCCGCATCTTTTCCATTTACGGTAAAGGAGGCCAATACATCCTCTTTAGGAGGGGCTCTTCTGGGGAGTAAACTTTGTTTTTGCAAACGTTGTAAAGTTCTATACATCGCTTGCTCACGCTTCACTGAAGCATGTTGAACATATTCATCTCTAGTACCTTCAGCAATTAAAATCGCCACATCACCATCGCGTTTTCTAGCGGTTCTTCCGCGCCGTTGAATCGCCCTTATTGCGCTAGGAACCGGCTCATATAGGATCACAGAATCAGCTGCTGGAACATCAAGACCTTCTTCTCCTACCGAGGTTGCAACAAGGATATTGATTTCTCCTTCTCTAAATCTTTCAAGTTGAGCGATTTGCTCTTTTTGCTTCATTCCAATGCTGTCTACCTTACTCGTTTGGCCAACAAATCTACCAGGTTTTGCATTTTCAATCTTGAGAAGGTTTTCCATTAATTGGTCCACAGTATCCCTATATTCTGTAAAAATTATCACTTTTCCTCCTTTCGAAAGCCCTTCCTCTACTAATTTATTGACTAAATCAGGTTTGGGATGAATCTCATCATTTGTGGAATATTCTCTATGGAATTGTGAAACTTGTGGTAGAGAAAGGAAGCGTTTAGTCTTGCGATTACCATCCATTTTAGCTCTGTCTAGATATTTTATTGCTACTAACAAGCCTTGTGTCTCAAGTAAATCGATTAAGCGATGTAATCTACGTAAATCACCTATTCTTTTTGCAGCATCATAACCGCGAGCGTCACCTCTGCCAATTGCAGCACTTGCTCGTTTATGCGCTTCGTCTATTGCTGCAATTGTGATCCTTCCAGCCCTTATGAGGAACCCATTTCGTTTTAGATAATCAGCTTCTTCGGTTTCTAAAATTCTCAATGGACGTATTGTTTCTAGTAATGCTTCACTTAGATTCAATCTATGTTTTTGAATATCCATCGCTGTGATAAATGGTTGTAGTAAGTCATCATCTCTCTTTGATACATGTAATCTTTCTATACCCAGCCTTTGGATAATTTCTCGAACCTTCGTATCTTTGACTCCTGGAGATGCTGTTGCTGCAAGAACCAATGCTTTGGAACTCGAATCAAGGTAAAGGTCTCCCAGTTGAGCCATCGAATCAGAACCAGTCGCATGATGAGCCTCATCGACGATTAGCAAATCTATATCTGACAATAGTATTCTCCCGTTTTGAGCATCATTTCTGATCACATGAGGTGTAGCCATCACTATTTTAGCATCCTTCCACAATTCTTCCCTCTTGGGTGCGCGTACATCTCCCGTTAGGACAATTATCTTCTCTGAATCGATATTTATCATTTCAGTTGCCATCCTTGCCTGTTGGGCAACCAGTCCGGTAGTAGGCGCTACTAACACTATTTTTCCCTCACCAGACATCGCTTCAGCAATAGCCATCCATTGAACAGCAGTCTTGCCTAATCCAGTAGGCATCACCAAAAGAGTTGAGCCAGACAAAGCCTGCTTTGCAGCAAGCAATTGGTAAGCCCTAGCCTCTACACCTTCACTGAGAAGAGGATGGCTAAGTGTCGGCTGCATAGTTACGGTTTGCGAGGCGGGGGGTCAAGAGGATTTGTATTTTGGATTAGATATTTCTCTTTTGAACAAAAGGTTTGAAGGTGGCTATTATGAGAGGTTCCCAGCGGCCCTATACACCGTTCTTAACCGAACCACTCATATATGGGTGGCAAGTCGGCGAAATGCTCTGAAGGTGAGTAGCCAGACATTGTGGGCAATGCTTTGCATCCCTACACTCTCGGTCCCAATCGTGGACTGGGGGCCAGTGTCACGGCAACTCCCCTACCTGACGAGCCTTCGCACGCCCCTTATCGGGGGGCCAATGTGTCGTAAAATAACATAGGAGGCCGAAAAATATGGCAAAGAGAAGTCACCCAAGGCGTGGTAGCATGGCGTTTAGCCCCCGCAAGCGTTCAGCACGCCATTTTGGACATGTTAAATCATGGCCAGAGACCGATGCGAGCGAAGTCAGAGTACAAGGTTTCGCCGGCTGGAAAGCTGGCATGACCCACGTTATGGCTCGTGATATGAACCCACGATCTAACAGTGCTGGACAGGAAATAAGAATCCCAGTTACAGTAGTTGAAGTACCTAAGATGAGAGTACTTGGCGTAAGAGGATACAAGATGACTCCTTACGGAAAACAAGCTGCTGGCGAAGCATGGATAGATGCTGAGCAAATCACAGAGACATTCCCACAATTATCTAAGCGCATAGGCAAGAACCATCACAAAGAGCATGATGTTGAGAAACATTTCAATGCTCTTTCTGACCAAGATCTATGTGAAATCCGTGTAATAGCGGCAACACAACCTCATTCCATTACAGGAACTCCTTCCAAGACCCCTGAGGTCATGGAACTTGGACTAGATGGTGGCGATAGTGCTGCTAAGATCGAGTTCGCAAAGGAGTTGCTAGGACAAGAATTATCTGTATCAGATGTGTTTGAAGAAGGCGTATATGTAGACGCAGTCGGAGTAACAAAAGGATATGGATGGCAAGGTGTAATCAAGAGATTTGGTGGTAAACTACAATCTCACAAGAACTCAAAGAAGCGTAGACAACACGGTAACATGGGTGACTTCGGAACAGGATATGTAAGAAAAACAATCCGTCAAGGTGGTCAAACCGGATACCATCAGCGCACAGAATATAACAAGCGCATACTTTCTATCGCTTCTGCAGAAGACAAGTCGATTACACCAGCAGGTGGATTCCTCAAATATGGTGAAGTTAATTCAGAATACGTCTTGGTCAAAGGCAGTCTGCCTGGGCCAGCAAAGAGATTGGTTAGATTTAGAGATGCAACACGTGGATCTGATAAACCAGCTCATCCATTAGAAATCACATATGTTAGTACAGCTAGCAAGCAGGGGGCATGAAGATGAAGGTCGCAGTTCACAATATTGTAAACAATATCGAGCAAGATGAACTTGATGCTGGACGTCTTCAAGAAGTCTATGAAATAGATGTCAAACTAGGTAAGAAATTAGATCTACCTAGTTCTTTCAATTCAGAGATACGCTCTGATTTGGTAAGAATGGCAGTAGCAAGTTCAAGGGCAAACCGCAGACAAGCATACGGTTCTAGGCCTCATCGAGGAAAACTAAGACCAATGGCTGGAATGAAGCATTCGGTTGAATGGTGGGGTAAGGGTCGTGGTGTATCACGTATCATGCGCCGTACCGGTCAGCGTCGTGGTGCTCAAAATCCACACACACTTGGCGGTCGTAGAGCACACGGTCCTAAGGTCGAGAAAGATTGGTCTCGTAAGTTGAATCGAAACGAACGCCGCTTAGCTCG
>PALS01000003.1 GCA_002706615.1 Methanobacteriota archaeon | reverse complement strand
GGGCATTGCCGTCATCTGTGCCATCGTTAGGGGTGACTATCGCAGTCCAAATATCGCCTGGTCCAAGATTGTTGGATGGTATTGATGGGCCTTCAAACGTTGTCGAAAATCCATTTCTCTGCCAAATAATACTCAGATTAACCGTATCATTGTTAGCATCGGATGATGAAAATATCGGACTCAAATCAGAAGACGAATCAAAGGTCGTATCGCCATCATAACCAACTTCAGGTAATGAATTGGCGATAACCACACTATCGCTAAGAGAAATAGATACAGCGCCTTCACTATCTATTACTTGGAACACCATTGTATAGATCTCACCCGGTAGTGGATTGGAAATCGAAGATGGTGACCAACTGCTTTGCGTAGTTAACTCATCTTCATCTGCATCGTTTGCATCATAGGCAAAGGTAACCTCTTCTAGTGAGAATACAGANTCTTGTTCGATTGTAAAGGAGTTTAAACTAGGTGCAGAATTAGCGATTGTAATCGAATTAGACCAGTCTGACCATTGTGAAAACTGGCCGTCAGAAACTCTACAAGAAACTCGCCANTTCTGACCTTTATTTGTTTGCGAGGATGGTAGGGTTTCATCACTTTGACCATTATACAAAACTCCATTTAATTCCCATCTGAATTCTGATGATATAATCGAGTCGCTTTCATTATCGCTACTGGTCCAAGTTGCGGTTAAATCATCAATAGTGGTGTAGGGTCCTGCCAAAGAAACGCTAGTGACAACTGGTGCAGAATTATTACTTCCAATTGTTATGTTTGCAGTTGTAAACCAAGCACTGTCTATTTCTCCATCATTAACCTTAATTTTGGAATACCAAATATCCCCATCTCTTATTGCAATAGATGGTACTGTAATCTCTCCATCAAAAGCAGATACCTTAGATTCATCAACATACCATTCTATTCCGCTGGGTGAAAGCGTATCTACATCAGCATCGAAATCAGTCCACTCGATTGTCAAAACATCATCTTCTGTTGCAGATGAGGGAGTTATTGCCGCTGACTGAACTATTGGTATAGAATTTACAATATTCAAATTGGATGAAGTCTCCAAATTTCCTTGGTCGTCGCCATCACTAGGAGTAACTGTCACATTCCATGATTCACCCTTTTGAGTCAAAGATGGCGGAACGGTAGTTTGGTCGTTGCGAGAACTCTCAAGAATCCCATCCTTATACCAGCGTATTTCTGTTCCTGATTCTGCATCACCGTCAGAGTCTTGATATGTGTAGCTAAGAGTCAATGTATCGGTAGTTACTGGATTGGTTGGGCCTATCTGTAAATTAGAAACTGTGGGCGCATTATTTGGAGCGGGGCCCCCAGTCTCATTCGCATAGTAAACTGCCGTNCCCCATGCGTCTCCACTGGTTGAACCATCTCCGCTAGCGGTTAATCCTGCTAAATTGAAGGTGATTTGTCCAGCACCGGTTGCAGGTGCTGTCCAGTCAACCGACCAACTACGATAGTTTGCAGTTGTGTGGGTTGCACTCAATCCNTTGGAATTGACCTTCACTGCCATTATACCCATTCCGGTACTAAATGTTCCATCATTAACATCCAGACTAAATCCACCTGCAGTTCCAGAAACACCACCTGATACTGANAGGCTGAGAGTGTAGGTTTGTCCTGCCGTATAGGTTGTTGGATGGCCGGACATCGAGACTGTAGCTGTACCTCCATAATGACAACTGCAACCAGTNCCGCTACTAAATTTACCAAACTCTTTTCCTTGTGATAAAGGGCCTGCAATAGATAACAAAAGCAGCAAAACTAGGCANGTAGATACTTTGCGCTGCATAAGTTGACCTGTGGGTGTTCTTTTTTATGATAAACGGTGTTNAGTCATAATCAAATAGGGTCTTTGCAGCCACATTAGAACTATCTGGTGCTACNAGTTGAGAGAATAACTTCTCTTCATTCCAAATTTCGATTCCCAATCCTTCTGCCTTAGTNAATTTACTTCCTGCCTTTTCGCCAGCAACTAGAATATTCAAATTACCACTGACGCTGCTTACTACTTTGCCTCCTGCATTTTTTATCGCAAGGCCGATTTCCTTACGGGGTTTAGAATGTGAACCAGTTATACAAAAGGTAAGNCCTGTAAAGACTCCACTACTGGCTTCTAACTCGTCTGTTATTGTAATTATCTCTGACAATTCTCTAATTAATTCCATGCGGTTTAGTAATCCATTACGGAAAATATCTGCTACTTTTTCACCGATACCTTCAATCGAAGTAATCTCTTCATTTCCACCATTTTCAGCCCATTGTAATAATGGGGCTATTCCGATAAAATGTTGCGACAAGGTTACTGCAACTTCAGGACCGATTCTTTCCATCCCAAGAGCATGAAGGAATTTACTCAGAACTAAAGTTCGTGACTTAGCTAACTCGTCCAAGACGTTGTATGCTGACTTATTGCCCATGCGCTCTAAATCTGCGATTTGAGCGTGCTCTAAACGATAGAGGTCGGAAATTGAAGTGACGAGNCCTGATTCTAATAGGGCTTCAATTAATTTCTCTCCGATACCGTCCATCTCTAAAGAACGGCACCAGTATGTTAGGGATCTTGCAGTTCTTGCACCGCATTGCAAATCTAAGCATCTAAGAAATGCACCTTCGGTCGACAATTGTTTGTCACAGGCTGGGCAGATATTTGGAATTGTGATTTTACCCGAGGGTAATATCGCCTCGAAAGGAGTCCCATCTGCATGGTATCGCCCTTGTAAATCGCCTAGTTTAGCCGGTCCAAGATTCTCNATTATCTTAGGAATNACATCTCCTCTACGAGTGATTTTCACCTTGTCACCAATATTCATACCAAGTCTTTCTACCTCTCCAACATTGTGTAATGTGACATTTTCAACAGTCACNCCACCTACCATTTGAGGAGCTATTTTGGCTACAGGGGTGACTGCGCCAGTCCTGCCGGTTTGCCAAGATACTGCTAACAATACGCTNACTTCTTCTTGGGATGGGAANTTCCAGGCAAGAGCCCATCTAGGGTGATGAGCGGTCATTCCAAGATTCTCTCTTTGAAGTAAATTATCAAGTTTGAAAACGATTCCATCGATTTCATATTCGTATTCTTGTCTTTTTTTAGCCCATAATTCCGTATGAGTTATCATCTCATTTTGAGGATGCTCTCCATCAAAAATCGTCCAAGGTGCTGGTTCGATTCCTGCGTCTTGTAACCACTGTAATAGTTCACTATCATTTTCTGCCAAAGGCGCATTGTTTGGAAATTTCACATCATATGCATGGAATACTAAATCTGAAGCCTCTGCCTTACCATCCCCGTGCTTTTGTCGTAAAGCACCGGAACATAAGTTGCGAGGATTTGGGGAAACCTCGCTATATTTTTCCTCAAATACAGCTAATGGCATCACTACTTCTCCCCTTACATGACAATCGGCCGCTAAATTAAGTCGGAGTGGAACATTGGCTACTAAACGAGCGTTAAGAGTGACATCTTCTCCTCTCTCTCCACTCCCACGAGTCGCTGCACGGACTAAGTTGCCAGATACGTATTCAAGCGATAGTGCCGAACCATCTAACTTAGGCTGAGCTAGATATCTAGTTCCTCCATATGAAGTTACGAAATGGATTATATCTTCATCACTAATTCCTTTATCCAATGACCTCATTGGAAATTGATGTTCTACCTTTACAGTACCAGGTAAGGGCTCAGGTCCGACTTCGTGTAAAATCGGATTGTCTGGATCTAAGGATTTCAGTTCATCCCAAAGAGCATCAAATTCGGTATCTGTTATCTCCGGTGCTGCGTGATTATAGTACAATTCGCGATGATATCGTATCGCCTGGGCGAGCTCTGCAATTCGCTCCGCCCCGGCCATGGTTAGACACCTAAGGGGAAGGCTATGAATATCACGAAATTTCGACTGTTTTCAGAGAATTATTCCTCTTCTGACAAGATGGTTTCGATTCTTTCTAAAACAATATTCAATGTGCTCTTTTTTCCTCCAAGAGGTAGAGGTGCAAAAGGCCCCCAGCCTTTGCGCATCAACAACAATCGACGNCGGGGCTGATGTTTTGGAATCCTCAAACGGCTCCATTCATACTTTTGTCCATCTGCAAAAAGATGAGTTTTAGTAACTGCATATCTTTTCGAAATTAGTAGAGTAGTAAGATGAATTGCAAGTAAACCATCCCAAATATAAACCCAAATTANTGGAGTGTCTGACATCTCTGCAAGTANCCAGGGCAATGCCATCATTGCAGCCATGGTTATCAGGTTAGCCCAATGCCTAGATACTTCTTGAGCACTATCGCTTTCCCATGCAAATCCGCCATTGGGCAACTCTCCTAAGTTAGGAATGTCGATCCTTTGACGCGTGATCCAATAACCATCCCAAGCAACAATTATGCCAAGAATAAACACACATGCCTGAGCCATTACCTCTGCTTCGGGTAAAGCATCGGGAATGGTTGTCATCTATTCACTCCCTGCGCATCCTCATGAATACAAAGGCTATTGCACCAACAAATACGAACAATAGTATGAGAATACTAGGATTGACTCCTTCACTGGATTCACTAGAATCCCAAAGTTTAGCATCATTTGGGAAAGCGTCGGTAACATCAGGATAGCCATCACCATCGTCGTCTGGATCTTCGACCAGCCAAGTGGTTACACCAATTGGACAATTCAGAGTATCTGGTTGTCCATCTCCATCTGAATCCATACTTGCGCATGAATCGGTTGGCCAAGCGTCTAGCACATCGTTAATTCCATCATTATCATCATCTGAATCTTCGATGTCCGGTCCACATTCCCTAGATTGCTGTTGGTCATACCATGTTTCAGAATCACATGTCGCAATCCAATCGCCATCAGAATCCAATAGAGTTACTTCAAACGATACTGTTTGTGAATTTACTTGACCTTGAGCATCGGTAACCTCGAGTTTCAAAACATAAGTTCCCGCATCCAAATCAGTGACATTGTTCCACTCTCCCCCTAACTGCATAACTACTAAATTACCTAATATGACACTCCAAGTTACAGTCAAATCTGAATTGCTAGTTAAATCGTCAGAAACGATTGCTCTGACTTCTAATACTTCACTTTCCATTACTCTATCGCCATCATCTGGTTTGATAATTTCAACCGTTGGTGCTTGATTTGCGATTAAATCTATTACAATTATTTTATCAGTATCAGGGCCAATACTAATCAACGTATTNAGCGGAGGCNGTCCTTCACTTGTAGCATACAATGTCGCTTCATCCACTGATTGTGAACTGTTTCCAACCACTAGTGTATGCGGGATAGATTGTGAAAGGCTTGTACCGCTTACGCTGGTCTGCCACGATAAAGTCTCTATTTGGATATCCAAATCCGCAGAATATGCTTCATCGTTTAGACGAACATCAAAAATATGATTTGTCCACATCCAAATTTCTCCAGAAGAAGCCGTAGATGATGTTGGAATTACATCGTATAGACTTCCTGTAGACCCGGCAACATCAACACTACCGTTTAGATGCCCTTGATTGAATATGAAATTATAGCCATCAGAGGATATTGCAAAGTTAGAGTCTACAGATACTGAATTAAATTCTATTTCAACCGATTCACCATCAGAATGCAGATCTATTCCTTTGCTACAGTTAGAAATTTCTGAATCGCTTACTATCAAAGGTGCTGAAGCTCTGCCATGGTGGGCAACAAAACCAACTCCGCTACCATTACAATCTATTTTTATCATCTCGATTATACCTGCTGATGAGTCTAAGTCAATTCCTGGAGAGCCAGTAATTTCTGCTGATTTTATCGCAATATTGCGATTGTCNAGNCCGCTAATGCTTCCTTCAAGAATGAGGTTTTCAATAGTTAATCCATTATTATTTGAGATTATTATATCGCCAGAAGAATGTATATTGTTAATGCTGCCTGTTACAAATCCTAAATCTGCCCCTCCTTCTAAACTAACATTTGTTATGTCCAAATTATTACCTCTAACCCATAGGTCACTGTCACCGCAGTTAATGGTTGATACCTCAAATAATGACAATACTGCATCACCTTGAGCCGAAATACATTCGGCTCCAGAGTCTGATAAATCGCTATTAGAAATTGTAATCTTACCTGCTGAATTAGTAGTTGTTCGTATCAATGGTTCAGAACCAGATGAACGAGCAATAATGGAATCTGTCAATGTAATTTCACCTAAACCATCCATTGTGATTAGCGGAGTTCCTTCAACTAAATGAGTTCCTAAAAGAGAGGCCGTTGTTTCAGAATTGTCGCCAACGATTAGGCCTCCCCATCTGGAGCCTGAACCGACAGAAGACATTGTGGCTGAGCCTGCATTTAATGTTCCATCAACTTCTATTGTTACTCCTTCAGAAATACGTAATTCAACGCCGTCATGAATTGTCATGGTTTGNCCTTGAGGAATTACAAGGTGGTTTGATAGATGATATGGGCTCCAAATTTTTTCTAATATCAGCCACTCAGATATACTACCGCTGGAAATAGTTGAAGCCATAAAGGTGTAAGAGCGACTATCATTGGTATCCCAAGTAATGTAATCATTGAGATCTCCACTTTGCATTTCGATTATTTCAATTCCTTCCCATGTAGTGCCTGATGAATCGGTATAACGAGAATCTAGAGTCCGGGTTACAACACCGTTAGAGTTTGTTGAAGCCTCGGTACCTTGGACTTTTACAATTGCTCCTGATACCGCTTCGCCCTTATCTAGTACAGTGATAGTGAGGGTACTCTTGATAGTAAGACTGGCTCCTGTTAGAGCATTTACTGCCCCTGCTACATTACCCGAATAAATCGTGATATCACAGCCTGCTGCCAAAGAAAGAATTCCTGTAATTCTCAAATTATGACTTTCAGAAGCACTTTGACAACTCCATGACAAATTGCCTACGATTTCTAAATTATCGCTTGACAGGGTATTGATTGTAGAATCTCCTGAAGAAATTACCTCGCCAGAAATAATGCCATTTGTTCCAGATAAAGTCGAGCCAATCTTTGCATCCAATACGCTACCATGAGGAATTACTAACGTACTATCAACTACTCTCAATGATGCTCCATTTTGAACAGTAATATTGCCACCTGCTGTATGAGGTAGTCCTTCAGGCGTAGCTCCAAGAACAACATCAGTAGAAATTACCCAATCTCCAATCGGTATAATTGGAACTTGGATTGTATGCAGATTATCTTGGCTTCCTGTAAGAGTTTTAGAAACGCCTATGCCGCCATAAGTAGCAACAACTTCGTTTCCATCAGAAGAAATAGGGAGGTTTGCAGAACCTCCGTTTGCTGTACCACTAAATCCAAGTGAAGTCCACTCTGCTGTAATTGGGTTGCTTACCAAGTCTTCAAAATTAACTACGTTATCATACAAACGCGTTGTTGATGATACAGAAATTGAAAGTTGTCCTACTGCGCCATATAGCAATTCTCCATCTCCTGAAGCATCTTCGTCAACAGTGCTAGTAGCTGCCCAATGCCATAGCGTGGCTGTTGAACCGGCTCCGATTGAAATTACAGTATCGTGCATAGATGCATTCCAATAATTTGCATGGAAAATAGATGAATCACTCAATGATACTCCCACGTCTGAAATTCTAGTATCAAATGAGTCGCTAACCATTACTGAAGAAGAGTATAGGTCAATTCCAAAATCATTAGAATCGCGAATTGTTAAATCAACTGATTCAAACAAAGTGTCGTGTAATTCCATACTAGTTGAGAATCCATTTATTGTCAGAGCATCAGCTTCGACAGTAGACCACCATGCTTCGATTCCAATACTACCACTTTCTACAGAATTATATGGCATATTTATTGCAACATTTGAAAATATATGTTCTCCTTGAAGTAAATCCATTCCATGACCGCCTCCATTACTAATATTGACTACTAAATTGTTCAAAGATGATGATGCCATTCCAGACATCTCAAGTCCTACATTTTGAGAAAATATATGAGAATCGTTAACGGTAAGAGAACCTGTGCCACTTGCAGTAATCGCTGTATTACTTGCTTCTACATTCAAATTTGAAAGTATATGATCGCCGCTACCTGCTAAAGAAATTGCAATCCAAGGAGCGTCATATGACTGTTGGGATGAAGTAAATGCGCCGCTAATTGTCGCACCGTCGACTATGAAATTTGCAGATGTACGTACATCGATGACCGTTTCAGGGCTATCTGATTCAAATGTTGCATTGTTAATGGTCAGATCTCCAGCAGACCACGAATTAACCAATCTACTACCTGTCATGTTGATATCTGAAAATGTAAATCCTGTAGAATCCATTGCGATGATTGCCGTATCTGCATCGCCNCTCATTCCAGTTACATCACCGGTTACGCCAGAATGAACACTCACCGCGGTACTAACTGCAGAGGAAAACATCACTTCATCGACATCTGCACTTCCTCCTGTTAGAGAAATTGCAGTTCCAACAGTAGCAAAATTTGCCGTAGAGACGGTTAAGTCCCCACTAGAATAAATCCCAGCAGTCATGTTGGACATAGATACATCTGTAAAACTTGCAGTTCCAGAAACTCTAGCGCCATCATGATCTATGTCTGATGCACTGAATACGTCGATATCAATCGTACCAGGGCCTTCAATTCCAATAAGACAATGCTCTAGAGTCAGTTCNTCAGCATCTAAATCTCCATCTACAATCAAACAGGATTTAGCATTCGAAATTGTGACATTGGTAAGGTCTGCGACACCGTTGCTNGCTATTGTTATCGAATCCCAAACCCCCGCATTATGGCCACCCGAACCGACCGATTGAATTGAAGACATTATAGTAGAATCACTGGCTATTAGGGTTCCTTCTACTTCCATCCAATATTCTCCCATATCGATAACTGCGCCTGGTTTTACCTCTAATGTAGTCCCATGGCTAACGGTATAATTTCCCGTCATTGTGTAATTTCCAGAAATAATTACATCTTCTGTAGTCACAACATCACCTGCCAAAACTGGTGATAATGTCGAGGCGAGAAGGATTAGGCATAGCATGTGTGCACGGCCGCGCATGTATCGTCGTAATTCTCATACTCCATCAAGGTAAAGGATTCAAGCCTCCGTAGGAGGCTTAGAAATTTAAACTAAAAAACATAGGTATCATACATTACCGATGTTTCGAGCAACTATGGCAGAAGAGAGTGTTGCTAAGGAAGAGGGCTTTACGATAATGGGTCAAAATATGCCTAATATCACAATTGGTTATGGAATATTTCTTGTTATTTGGGGCATTAGNGTTTTGATAATTTCAGATTCGGATTCGCCGACTAAATATTCGGTAATTGGTTCGAGCATACCTATGCTTTTAACTGGAATACTGGCATCCAAATATCCTGAAAAACGTAAATTGTGGATGCATATTGCTGCAACACTCGGACTTTTATTTGCTTTAGGCTCAATTATGCCATTAGCGATGGCTGATTATTCAGACTTGAATATCATGTCGTTTAGTTCGCAATTAATGCTTGTAGTTACAGGTACAATCTACACTATAATTTGTGTAAAGTCGTTTATTTGGGCTCGCAAACAACGTGAAGCGGCTTCTACTGATTGAATCCCAGGCAGGTGGGCCTGTCCAGATTTGAACTGGAGTCTGACGGCCCCCAGCCGCCAAGTATAGGCCAAGCTAACCCACAGGCCCGTAGCCTGGAATCTAAAATAGGGTCGGATTTTATTTGTCACGAGAAGTACTGAATGGTGCAGTTTCAACTAGCAAATCAATGTGTGAAACATACATTCTGCGACAACAATATCGGTCAAGTCCAACTTCATCAAGAGCAGTTGCAATTTCAACACCTGCATTCTTCTTTTCATTGAACTCTTCCCACTTATGAGCGATTAAAGCCCCACAACTAAAACAACGGATCGGAATAATCATCTAAATCACCTATACGACTTCTGTTTCTTTCTACGAGCACCACGGCCGAGTTGGTGCTTTGGTTCCTTACGACGAGGGTCNTTGACAAGAAGGCTGCGGTCGAATCTCAGATATTCTTTCTTAAGTTCCTCGTCTTCGCCTTCTGCACCACCGTTGTAGTGTACGAGTCCACGAGCTATTGCGGTTCTAATCGCATCGGTCTGACCCATAATTCCACCACCATGGGTTAGAATGTTAATATCTGCTTTAGCCAAGCGCTTCATTGCATGTGCAATNACTAGTGGCTCCATTGCCTTGCGGCGAGATAGTGACGGTTGTAGGATTTCAATAGGCTCGCTATTTACCCTAACTCTTCCTTTTCCTGCCTTAACGGTAGCTCTTGCGACCGCTGTCTTTCGCTTTCCTGAGGTGTGTACGACCTTTTTCTTCTTGCGAGCCATCACTGCTCACCTCCATTCCAACGATGCGCAGGTGCGCCTAGGTTAGCGCTAACTTCGCCTANACTGACAAATCGTTCTGGNAAATTCCTACGGATTTTACTGTCATCTCCTTGTTCATGACCTTCTGGAAGATCGCCGGAAAGGTGACTTGGGCATCCTATTTCAACACGTAAATTACGAAGAGCGCGACGGCCGCTACTCTTTTCTTGATAAGGTAACATACCTCTGACTGTTCTCTTCAAAATCATATCAGGCATACGAGGGAAAAATGGACCCTTTCTTGCATGATTTAATTCATACTTTGCTTGATAAGTAGCGAAAACTGAAGATGATTTTCCTGAAACCACTGCTTTCTCTGCATTGATAATTACGACTTGGTCGCTGTTACCAGATCGTGTTGATTTCAATAGAAGATTTGCTACTGTACTTGCAAGGCGACCTAATACTAGACCATCTGCATCGTACACATAGGTTGTACTTTCAGCCAAGGATAAACACCCCCGAGCCTTTTGGATTTTCGTTCATGAGGTCTGCTAGGGACAGTACTCGTCCTCCTGCAGCCTCTATTTTCTCACGTGCTCCAGCGCTAACACTGTAGGCGGCGACGTCGTGTTTTGCAGAAACTTCNCCACTACCGAGCAGCTTGCCAGGAACGAGGACTGTAGCGCCCTCTGGGCAATGGCGGCTCAAGCGGCTAAGATTCGGCTGTGCCCAATTACTGCGACTCTTTGAAAGGCGCATGGCGACATCTCGCCACAGAGCTGCACCGGTATCACGCGACTGGGCCTTCAAGTCGCCAATTAGATTGACGAGTTGGGGGTTTGTCTTGCTTACTGGGTTACTCATATGACTCACTCGATGCTTAGAAGCAACCCGCCGACCTATCGCCCTGTTATGAAGGCACCGACGCGGTAAAAGGCCGCACTAAGGCGCAGTGGCCCTTTTTGTGTTTTTTATTCAGTCGTACAAAATCTCGCCCTTAGCGTCGAGCAGTTCAACTGTCAACCCCGCACCTCTAGCCTGTACGATAATTTCGTCATGAAGCGTATCTGAAAAGTTGTCTAGTGCTTGTAGTGCAGTAATCGAGGCGACATCTGTTAATTGGTCGATTAAATGATTCAGAACACAACTTACTCCATATGCTTGCCCTGCACGGAATGCATGGTCTACCCCTCCAATTTCAGGATCCTCTGCTTTCATACGAAGCATTACCTGTTGAGAATAAGCAACTAAAGCACCATACATAGACTCGATAATTTGAGCTGCTTCTAAATCGGTTAGAAGCCTCTGTGCGTTTGCTAATGCAGAACGTACTGCTAAACCATAGGTTGCATGTGCTCCAATAGTATCTGATGTCTCTTGCATCATCGCTTGGTCAATGAGTTCTTTCCAATCGCTCATGGTATACCCACATAGAGCATACACATCAACCCTGCGCTTACAAAATANTCTCTCCAATCGAGAGATTANTTTGTTTTTGCATCGATNTTTCAAATNTTGAAATTCGATTGGTCTGGATCATCACTGACGCCAGCGAGCATTACGCTACCGTCCGCGGCAACGAATTCTCCGGCTTTGGTGTGACCGCNGTACANCCCTGATTCGTGCTCAGCAGTTCTTGATATCATGCCACCATCGCCCAAGGACATAGCAAGACTTTGGGTAATCGCTCCCAGGGTTTGAGTCGCTCTATCTCGGTGAGATGGTCCAATTTCATGATCTGAATATCTTGCTTCNTCAAAGATNGCAATAAATCCATCTAATTGATCTGCAGGAACCATATGGAATGCATTACGGACAGCATTTTCGAATTCTCTTGTTGTCTCGTATACCTTCTTCATGAATCCATGGCGCCTGAAGTGCTTGACCAATTGTTTGTAACAATCAAAGATAATCGCAATGTATTCATTGGCTGCTTGCAATTGCAACATTGTATCTGTCAAAATACCTCGTAATGCCTCTACTTGGCGTCTTGCAACTACTCTTTGATAATACATTACTCCAGCAATTGCTGCTCCTAATAATACGATAATTATCGCCATTATTGTTGACGGAGTAAAGATTCCAGCACTAGCTGCATCTTGAATGCTCTTTTCATAATGTACTTCATGAGTAATGTTGTCAGAAGATTCAGCATAGAATGTAGATCCTGGATAGTATGCTATGATTCGCCATTCTCCTAAACAGGCTTCGCCTGCACAGGTCTTACCAGCAAACTTCCAAGTGAATTCCGCTTGTCCTTGCTCGTTGGTGAATGACTCATTTCTTCCTTCAGTGACCCATTCATTGGAGTCGCTATCCCAATATTGGCGAACGAACCATATCTCTTCATTTTCAACAGCGAGGTCTAATCTATCACGAAGTAAGGATACTTCTCCAAATACATCTTCGCCTGTATCCAATCCGTTATTGTTAACATGCGACCAAGTTGTTTTGACCTGCAAATCTACTCGGCTTCTTACTAGAACAACTATATCCATATGAGATCCATTTAGAACATTTGAAGTGTCCTTATCACAACCTCCTGGTACGTTTAGGTCTGGTTCGAATGCTACTCTGAGAAGTCTAAATCCTTCCAGTTTACCACCAGTAGTCTCTACACCCTTTAGGCTAGGGTTTTGACTCGGGTCTCCGCTGAACCATTCAATCATTCCATCAGATTCTCTTGTACTTATCGAAGAAACCGGACGGACGTTGTCTTGAGGATCAAGATAGATATTGAGACACTTACCTCCAACAGATTGACCATTTGATTGAGTCAATATAGCATCGATATGGAAACTTTCCTTCAGGTACAATACAGGGAAATATGTTCCATTATTTTCAGCATAGAATGTTTCAACACTAGACTTGAATGGTCCTACTTCAGACACCATTAATGTAGAGTTACTAAACACGGCAAATTCTACCTGCACCGTCTTATTTTGGTAACGATAAGCATCGTTATTATTCCATGCAGAGTAGGTTACTGATACTCTTGCAACCCCTGCCATTACGTCAGATAAAGGACAGGTGATTGCGAAATTTCCATCGAAATCAGTAATTCCATTATAGCACGCAACCGGTCCTGCAGGGCTGTTTACCATCTCGTAATTTACGCGCATATTCCTAAAGGTCAGATTTGTATCTAGTTCATCGGTTAACTTACCAGTAACTATCATCGGTTTTGGTTCGACTTCGCCTGTGAGAGGATTGATTTGACTAGTATAAACGATTTGATCGTCGACATCTATCGAAGTCCTACCTATCAGAGAGAATCCATTTGCGTTGTATGACATTTGGATTCTGAAGTGGTCGTTTCCAGGAAGATCTACACAAGGATCCCACTTGGTTTGAAGGGTGAGATATGCTGGTTCCAATATCTCGCATCCCTCATTTGGAAGTGTTTCACGGAATCGCAAATAAACGCTAACTGGGCCAAATCCATCCGGAAGGAAACTGTCTGGGTCTTCACGTAGTAATTGTGGATTCAAAGGAGAGATATTAGCCTTCAAACAACCGATAGACTCTGAATCGTCTAATTGGCCATTTCCATCGGTATCCCTGTCCGGTATAGAATCTCCATTTCCATCATAGAAACAAAGATGGCTGCCATCGGGTTGAGGCTCTGGTAAAGAGATCAATCCTGCATTAGGAGCTAATGTTGCAACAACTTGCCGATGTAGCATCCCTTCGAAGTCTTGACCCTCGAAAATCACGTCTACTAAACCTCCATTTGGTGTGCCCGAACCTGATAATTCCCGGCCACCTGCATCCCGAACAAACGCTGTCTTGTTATCGTCTGTAACCTGAGCTGTGAAATCCCATCTATCGCCAGATTGTCTAATATTGGGTTCTGCAGAAATTACATTGATGTAAGTTCTTGATACAACCCAAACGCTTTGCGAAGCTGTATTTCCTTTCATCAATCTTGTTCCCTCATATTCAAATTGTAAAGAATAATTTCCTAATGCATCATCTGGATTGATGTCGAATGGGATACTGAAGGTTCCCATTTCATCTGTGTAATTCGTACCTGTTCGGCCATCAAAAGACCAGGTCCAAGTAATTGGAACCGTTCTAACCGGTTGTAATGAGTTATCGAGCAATCTTGCCTCAATCATGGTTGTTGAGTTACGATATAATCTAGGGACGCTAGTCATTTGGAACTGTGTAGTTCCGACTACTGAAACGTTGATGTAAGCACCAGTTGCTGCTAGATTTGTTGAATTTCCTGTGTAATAATATGCATTATTGGTGAAATCTACTCTCATACCGTAGGTNCCAGCCGCATATTGACTAAACCAAGTCCAATTGTATTCAAAGGTCGCATCACCATCTTTCATCACAGGGCGTTGTGTAAAGGCTGTTTCTCCACTTCCCAAGAACTGGCCGTTGTTGTCAATATCCACTTGAAGAGCGATTGGGTCTTGGTCCCATGCCTCATTTGTTCTATTGGTTACAACTCCTCTGACTCCTAATGTTTCACCAGTATTCATCTCAGGAATAATTTCACAACGAACTGGACTGTTAGGGTCGCTAGGATCGATTTGACCACATGGAGGTAGATCACTATCTCCTCCATTGACAAAGGAGATGAACCAGTGAGTCAGGTTTTCTGAACCNTCTAAATTTTCAATTGAGATAAATCCTCTCAATCTAGTNGCTTCACCAGTCAAACTATCTAAATCGCCATCCCATTGACTTGGATATGGTTTGAGAAGCTTTGCATCATTGAAAGATACACCGGCTTCTGCTAGTGCTTTTTCATGGAATAGTGTAGCCCAATTACCGAATGTTCCGTCACCGTTATTGATTGTTGAATCCCAATAATAAACCGGAGATAATCCACTCAAAATTACCTCTCCTTCGATATTCATACGATGCATGATTCTTACAGAGAACGAATCTGTCGAGTTGCCATATAGGTGAGGGAATGGCCATTCATTTGCCAATTCTGGTCTTACATAAGCCTTGATTTCTATATCTCCTGCAGGCAGGCTAGTATTGGTATAATCATATCTCGTTGCATTTCCAGTACCGTCATCTATTGTATCGTGCTTCTTAGTTGCATCATTCCAAACAATCTCTTCGTAAGCTCCACTAATATTGCCTATTCCGTTATCAGCGACCGAATTCCATTGAACTTGCTTCCAAGTTCCATTGGCCCCAAGATTCTGAACAAAGGTCAAAGATGCCCATCCGGTTTCATCAGTGCGGTATCCGTTATTTCCAAATCCAGTAAAGTTAGATGGGTTAGAGCGATTGCCGAATTCTCCACCAACAATTTCGAATGTTATAGGCGCATTCTTGATTGGTGTATCATAGAAACCTCTGGTCCAATCCGCTGCATAATGTGCCTTGAAATCAAGCCAGAAAGGCTGCTCATCGCTACGGAAATAAGTCCAAGCAGAGTAATCTACGGTTAGATTTGCTTCACATCCGATTAGATATGATGCTGAAGTATTTCCATTAAATGCAAACATTTCAGTAACTTCTGCATAGATTCTGTAAGTGGTATTATCTCCCACTACTAGATCTTCTGGATAGAGGAATTGACCTACAGAGAAGTTACCCCAAGGGTTGGTCAGAACATCGATTGTTTCTATAGCAGTAGTATTGTTTCCAGTCCATTCAATATGAACTTGTACTGGCAATCCTGGCGCGGGCTCTATCACTGAAGTGACCGGGTTGAGCCAATCTACATGTCCGCTGAAAATCGCTGGACTTCTTGCATCGAGCCAGAGAGTATCTGGCATGTTCAATGTGATAAAGGTCGGCGCTTTATCGTCAGCATCTAAAATACAATCGTTATCATGGTCCCAATCGCTTGATTGTTGTCCTGCATAACATGGGTCGGCGGTATATGTTTCTTCCAAGTGGTCCCAATCGTTATCTTCGCGTGAATCGTTATCATCGTCGTTGTCGATTGCATCTGGTCCAGTTGAAGGATCAAGAGGGTTTGCAATTCCTAATCCCTCTCCAAAGTCATCATGGTCCCATGGATTGGTAGATTCCCTATCGAAGCGCAAAGGCCACAATAAAACTTCATCGATATCATTCATACCGTCTTCGTCATCATCATCATCCATGTCATCTCGAAGTCCATCGTTATCGTGATCGAAAGGCGCTGTTAGAGAAATATTAGCCTCTACAAGGTTAGTGATTCCGTCTCCATCAAAATCGTTGTCAGCCCAATCTACAATTCCATCATTGTCATGGTCGTAAGGATGCTGTTCTTCTCCGATGAAACATCCTGGTTGCTGTTCTTGAACGGAATCCAATACTCCGTTGTTATCGTCATCGGGGTCTTCTGCATCCGGGATTCCATCATTGTCATTATCAACGTCGTAGAATTTAGGAGATTTGAGTCCTTGACTCATTATTCCCTTATCCCACACAGCTTGGAACCAACCATCGCCATCAATATCTTGGTCGTTACCGTCATCATCTAAATCATCACAGTTAGTGCCTGAAAAGAAATTACCATTGTTCTGATTTGCATCGTTATCCAAGTCATCATCAGAATCTATTTCGAAAAAGTCCCAAACCCCGTCGTTATCATCATCGACATCGGTCCAATCATAAATCGCATCATAGTCTTCATCTATGTCTATTGAGTTGTTAGTAAAGTCGCCATCAACATCTCCGTCAACATCATTCTTTGCCAAGTCAGCGCCTAATTCATCAGGCCAGTCTTTGTTTGCTGCATCCGTACCATTGTCGAAGTTCCATTGCCATAACCCAATCGTTAAGCCCATCCAAGTCAAGAAAGCATCTCTATTATCGGAAATTTGAGAATATGAAATCGCACTTTCAGTAGAGCCATCTCCACCAAAGTCATAGTGCCAACAGCCACCTTGAGCTCCAGAAGTACAGCCCCAAAGTCCTGTTCCTCCATTACCTTGGTCGACTGCGGCATCTGGCCTGGTCGAATAAGGAGAGCCAAACTGTGCATTTGTACCGGTCAAAGGCATATGATAGGCTACAGCATATGCATACCCGCAAGTATAGCCTGAGCCCAAGGAGCCTACTGTCCATCCACATTGTTCCATATCGATAGAACCTCCCATCTTTGGATCGTTTACATCTAATAAGCCATCATTACCTTCGTCTTGGTCCCACCAATCAGGCATACCATCTGCATCTTGGTCAGTATCTAATCCATTGACTAAGGAGTCGCCATCTGCATCGATATCCCATTCGTTACCACCGTTATATGGAGACCATCGCGCATACATGAACCAGTAAAATTCAGGAATTGTTCCTCCGGTTGGAGGGTTTGTAGTAAGGTCGAANCCGTTGTAGTTTAGAACTACTTCAGAGAACGGGTTTGTATTGAAAACAAGAGACCAATAAGCATCGGTATTGTCTTGGTAATCTTGGTTATCTGCGCTACCATCTAGCAAACCACCGTCGCCGACCGGATAATACGGATTTGCGAAAGTATCGGTTGCATCGAAATCGACTACACCGCAGTTTCCATCATCAGGGTCGTACAAATCAGTAATTCCATCGTTATCNTCATCCCAATCGATATCATTAGACAAACCATCACCATCGATGTCGGAGTCTACATCATTAGGGCCGTCATCACGGTATTTACTACCATTGATGCTATGCAAATCAGCATCATTATCAAAATCGCAATCCCAGTCTATGTCTATCATATCAAGAATTCCATCGCCATCATCATCAACGTCATCCCAATTGGAGATACCATCGCCGTCCCAGTCGTTAAAAGAGGCAAATGATGCTCTTTGAGTAGTACATCTTGCATCTGGATTGGGTGGGTTAGGATTAGAGAAAGAAGGACAGGTTGCCATCCATGCCTCTGAGTTTTGATCTAGCGGGAAACTGTCATTCTCATTTTCAATTTGGTCATTGTCGATATCATAAGCGAAATCGAGTGCGTCAAATTGGGTTTGGACTGCATCGTCTGGAGTTGGACTTCCTCCCATGTCAGGATCTAACCAATCCCATATCGCGTTATAATTTTGGTCTATTGCGCGGAATCTGTCATCGTCTAAATCTCCATCATAATCAATTTCACAATCAATACCTGCTACACCGTCTGTATCTGCTCCTGGTGTTTGATAAGGTGTGCTGTTGAGACCTGTGTAATCATTCAGGCCGTCTTCATTAGTATCAATATTCCAGCAAACATCCGGTATTCCATCGTTATCGTCATCTGGATCATACATATCCAATAGATCATCGTTATCATCATCGGTATCTGCACTATCTGGAGTGTCGTCATTATCGTTATCTGGATCGATGAAATTTGGTATTCCATCCCCGTCTAAGTCTCCGTCTACAATGTTGGTGAAGGCGGGTGTTCCTGCTGCGCCATCTCCATTTTCTCCGCCTTCCCAGTCAAAATCATCATTCGCATCAACACGACTGCTTTCTAAAGTTACAAAATTAACTCCTGCAGAATACATGCGATAGTCGTTGAATTCCCAGGCTTGAGCTACAGAATACAGATTGCCGCTAGAGCTCATTGCACCTGTTACTGATGCGTCATATGGGTTTTCATCTTCCCAATCTTGTACGCCATCTTCATCATCGTCGTTATCGAAGTAATCCTGGTCGCCATCATTATCAAAATCACAAGGCCAGCGGAATTGGTCTATTCGTCCATCGTTATCGTCGTCTTCATCGTATCTTCCTGCACCTGAACCATCTGCGTCTTCATCTTCAACTCCGTCGTTNTCGTGATCGAATGGTTGCTGGTCAGCACGGTAAAATTCGCCTACTATTTGTCCGGTTAAAGGATGAATAGTGGATGCTTCTACGTATCGGTGCATACTAACATTTCTTGGATCTAATCCCAATGCTTCAAGAGCATCATAATCGATTGGCCCCTCAAGGATTCCATCATTATCATCATCCCAATCTTCATTGTCGAGAATACCGTCATTGTCGTGGTCATAAGGATCGGTTCCTATGCAACCATCAAAACGCTCAAGCAAATCATAAATTCCATCATTATCATCATCCAAATCATTTAGATCATCTATGCCATCATTATCGTGATCATCTTTTCCAGATTCTTCCAAGTACATACCGTAGCCGGCATCAAGAGATAGTACCGATAAATCCTCGATTCCTCCATACATCACGCCAGGGTCAGACCAAGTCATGTCCCATAGAGCGTCATGAAGATCGAGTCCATATTGAGCAGTCATGCCGCCATGCCATGCACCTTGACCGCTTTGAGGGGTTGATTGCATCTCGCTCATTGTAAGCGGGTCTGCATCAACCAATGTGGTTTCAACCTCTTTCTCTTCACTTAAGTCTGCAATCATTGCTAACCATGTGCTGGTGACCATTAGCAAAACAATACCTACTGATACTGTGGACTTTCTTCGGTTCTCAATCTTCTGTGCAAATTGTCTATTTGTAAGCATGGCTACTTCACCGGAAACATTCGGTGACCTACGCTTGGTATATCAAGCGCGCTGCGCGCATGTGCACAATGGTATCATGAGAGCATTAGCGTATCATTTACCAAAAGGAAGTGATATCATTGCAAAGTTTTGAGGAAAGGGGGAGGCTCCACCGGGGGCGAACCCCCGATGAAACCAGTGATCCCGACTACACAGACGGGTATTCAAACAACTAATCTTTTCACTTAATTAGATTCAATATTCAACTTCGTCGAGGAATCCGTCATTATCGTCATCGTCGTCTAAGTGGTCATCTAAACCGTCATTATCGTGATCGAACTGACCGGTGAGGGAGTTGCCGTCGTTGGTTTCGAACCAGTCAGACAAGCCGTCGTTATCGTCGTCTGTGTCTGTCATGTCCCAGATTCCATCATTGTCGTGGTCGTATCGGTAGGGGCCGGTAGCTCCATCGATTTCGTCTACGTCTAGGATGTTATCATTATCATCGTCGTCATCTACTGCGTCATCGAGACCGTCATTATCATGGTCGCGGGAGCGGTCTTCACCAGCATCCATTTGTCCATTCATGTTGACATCTTCCCAATCATTGCGGTTATCTATTCCGTCATTATCACGGTCTAGATCCACATTGTCGTTTATTCCATCATTGTCATGATCATAGATATTGGTGTTGGAGTCGCCATCTTGGGTTTCCTGATCATCATCGATTCCATCGCCATCATCGTCGCTATCCTCTGCGTCGTCAATACCGTCGTTGTCGTGATCTTCAGGATTCGCGTCGAGGTCGTCAGCGATGCCGTCATTGTCGTCATCGTTGTCTAACTCGTCTGGTATTCCATCACCATCATTGTCGTTTTCGCCGTTCTGCTCTTGGTTGTCTAGCTGCTGACCCTGCTGTTGCTCAGACTGTTGCCCTTGCTGGCCTTGTTGGCCGTTTTGGGTTTGTCCTTGCTCTTGCTGGTTTTGACCGTTTTGAGAGTTTTGACCTCCCTGGTCTTGACCGGACTGCTCGCCTTGTTGGCCGCCTTGTTGGCCGCCTTGTTGCTGCTGTCCTTGTCCGTTATCCTGCTGCTGACCTTGCTGGCCCTGCTGTCCTTGCTGTCCCTGCTGTCCTTGCTGTCCTTGCTGGCCTTGTTGACCGGACTGCTGACCTTGCTGAGATCCTTGGCCTTGCTGGCCTTGTTGACCTTGCTGACCTTGCTGACCTTGCTGACCTTGCTGACCTTGCTGACCTTGTCCTTGACCNTGTCCTTGACCTTGTCCCTGACCTTGTCCTTGACCCTGTCCTTGACCCTGTCCTTGACCTTGTCCCTGACCTTGTCCCTGACCTTGGCCTTGGCCTTGTCCTTGACCTTGTCCCTGACCTTGTCCTTGACCCTGTCCTTGACCTTGTCCTTGACCTTGTCCCTGACCCT